>NZ_LLXS01000017.1:0-195490 GCF_001431585.1 Stenotrophomonas pictorum JCM 9942
TTGCGGGGGGATTACCATGGGAGGTGGATATGCACGGTCGAGTTTTCCATTTTGCGTTTTGTAAATTGTTGTTTTCGATCGCGATTATTGCGCTATTGACGCTATTTCCCGGGCAGGTTTCTGCAGAGGGTGGATGTCCCCCGGGGTCATATCCGATAGGTGGGCAGGGTGTACAGGGATGTGCTCCAATTCCGGCTTCTGGCTCTGGCGTAGGAGAGTCCAGGCCGAGCGGAAGGTGGATAAAAACCTGGGGTGCCATTTCCATGGCGAGCAATGGGAAGGTTGGAATTGCATGGGGGTTGCGTCGTAAAAGGGATGCTATAAATGACGCAGTTCAACGATGTGAAAATCAAGGTGCTTCTGACTGTAGAGTGCTGCTGAGCTATAAGAATCAATGCGCGGCAATTGCTACTTCCGTTATTGGGGTTCAGAAAACGGGTTATGCTAGTAGTGAAACTGTCGGTGCTGCTTCTGTTTTAGCGAGACAGTTCTGCAGTGATGAGGGCGGGACGGAATGTGAGGTCGTTCATGCGAATTGCACTGAGCCCCAATTCGAGTATTTTTGATTTTCTGTTTCAAGGCTAATGAATTTTGGTTCTTGTATTTTTTATTAAGGTTGCGCCTCGGTTTGTGAAGGTCTCCGGGAAGTGCGTTCTAAGGAGATGATCTTTCGGTAGAGGCTTCATCGCTCTCGGTGTCTGGACTTTTGTTGACGTAGTTCTGAATGCTGCGTATTAAAAGTGACATGCCGGCGATTGAAGTGTCCGGTAGCTTAGTGGCGAGTTGGTTGAGGCATTCTGCTGCCGTTGGTTCTACTTTCGCCAACTTGATTCTGACTGCGCCGCTGATGGTGGCTATATTATTCTAGGGTGGTCTCTGCAGTTTCATGGGGTATTTGCAGGTTGACGGCGCGGCGGATGCATAATTGTGTTGGAGGTTGGGTGTCGTTTTGTAGTGCGTTAGGTGTTAGTTCGTTTATTTCAGCCTCGGTCACTCTGGTGGCATGGATTTTCCCTATTTATTATTTTCTTGTGATTAATGTGGTTGTTTAATAAATTTTAAAACGGAGCGTTCTTGTTCATGAAATATCTTCCGGCTTTCTTAGGGGCGATTTTTTCCTCTGCAGTTGTCGCGGGCTGCTATTCCCAGCCTCTCGAGGTGGTGGATGAATCTGCGATCGCAACAGAAACTTCCGTAACAACGCCCGCACAGGTGGCGGATGATTCGAATATGCAATCAAAGGAGCCTAAATCTATGGAAGCGGGACGTGACGAGGTCAAGGACAGTGCCCAGGCGTTTGTGCCCGCAGGGGCGAAGCCGCTGGAAACCATTAAGGGTGACCTCAACGGTGATGGCATCGAAGATGCCCTGCTGGTCATTGATCCACCGGCCCCAGGCAATCTGGCGGCTGGCGAAAATGGCCCTGACCGCATCGTGATGCTGGTGCTGGGCGGAGCGGATGGGAAATGGCACTTGGCCGCTCGCAATAACAAGTTGGTGCCGTGCTCCAACTGCGGCGGCGTGATGGGCGATCCGTTCGGTTATGCGCGCGTGTCCTCGGGTAGTTTCACCGTGGTCAATAGCGGTGGCAGCCGTGAGCGCTGGACCGATTCTTATACGTTCCGCTATGCACCTGCCGACAAGGCATGGTGGTTGGAAGGGGTAAGCCGACAGGTCATCGATACCGAGACCGATGCGGAAAACAAAAAGGATTTCACGGCAGCCGAACTCGGCAAGGTGCGGTTCGAGGATTTCGATCCGTCCAGCGTGCCGGCGGTGACGCTGCCGTAATCGCGCCTCGCCTGGAGGCGGGGTTGTTCAAGGCAAGTCAATCAGGAGTTTCATCATGTCAAAGGATAGGGAATCGCAGTTGTTGCAGCAGGCCACGCAGGCGGGCATCACTTCGCCGCGCGAGCTGGCCAACTTCATGGCCCAGGTCGGCCACGAGTCCAACGGGCTGAGCCGGCTGGAAGAGAGTTTCCGCTATACACGGAACATTTCGCAGATTCCGGTCGCATCGGCCATGCGCCAGGGTCCTGGGGCACTGGAGGCGGCCCGGTTGGAGGCGTTGCGCGGCCACCCCGAAGCGCTCGGTGAGCTGATGTACGGCGGTCGCATGGGAAACAACCAGCCCGGTGATGGCTATCTGTACCGTGGTCGCGGCTACATCCAGCTGACGGGTAAAGAGAATTACGCGAAGGCCGGGGGAGCCCTGGACCTGGACCTGGTCAAACACCCCGAACTGGCAGCGCAGCCGGAAAACGCAGCCCGGATCGCGGTGTGGTATTGGGAGAGCCGCGTGCCGGCAGCTTCGCGTGAGGACGTACGCGCGGCGACCCGTGCAATCAACGGCGGGTTCAATGGTCTGGATGATCGCAAGGAACGGTTCGAGACTTGGGAGCGCAAGCTGACTCCGGAGGTGATGGGCCGTTTGGGGCGTGGTGAAGTGGGCCAAAGAGTCAGCCCAGCAGTTGCGGCGGGGGCCGATGCGCTGGCCGATGGTGTGCTGCGCAAGGGCGAGGCTGGCGAGTCGGTGCGTGAGTTGCAGGAGATGCTGCGTGCACAGGGAATCCGTGATCAGCAGGGGCGCGAGCTGCGCGCCGATGGCGATTACGGCAACCACACTGTGGACGCGGTCAAACAGTTCCAGCGCGGCCAGAGCCTGCATGCTGACGGCATCGCCGGGCCTGCGACACTGGGCAAGCTGCGTGCGCTGGGCCAGTCGCAGGGGCAGGGCGCCGCACTGATGTCCGATCCGGCCCATCCCGGCAATCGGCTGTTCCAGGAGGCGCTGGGCAAGCTGGAAGCATTATCGCCGCAGGCTGGTTTCCAGGATCGTCAGGCCCTGGCAAATGCCGCCGGACAGATGGCACTGGAGGCGCGGGGCGGTGGTCTGAGTCGCATCGACCACGTGGTCGCCAGCCAGGATGGCAAGGGGCTGATCGCGGTGCAGGGCGAGATGAACGACCCGGCGATGCGCCGTGTGTTCGTCGAACGCCAACAGGCGGTGCAGCAACCTCTGGAGCAGAGCAGCTTGCGTTTGGCGCAGGTCGAACAGGGGCGGGATGAGCCGCTGACTGCCGATCGTCAGCAGGAACAGGCCCGCGCCCTGGCGAGGTAGCGGCTGGCGGGCATGGGGCGTGAAGGGCGGGATTGCGCTAGAATCCCGCCCGTACTCCGTTTTCAGGTGGCCCGCGCAAAGCGCCGGTCGAGTGTGTGACATGAGCACTACCATCGCCTACTGCTGATTCATTGCCACAGCCCGTTGCAGGCGCCTTTGTGGCGCTTTTTTATTGACCAAATCCCGTTGAAGTCGCGCTGTGAGGCGGGCTTCCAGGTCCGCGTGGCGGGCCTCGACTCCAGGTGAATCCATGATCAACATCACTCTTCCAGACGGCAGCGTCCGTCAATTCGAAAGCCCGGTCAGCGTCATGGGCGTGGCCCAGTCCATCGGTGCGGGCCTGGCCAAAGCCACCATCGCCGGTGTAGTTGATGGCGTGCAGGTCGATGCCTGCGACGTGATCGACCACGATGCGGCACTGCGCATCATCACCGCCAAGGACGATGAGGGTGTGGAGATCATCCGTCACTCCTGCGCCCACCTGGTCGGTCACGCGGTCAAGCAGCTTTACCCGGACGCCAAGATGGTGATCGGCCCGGTCATCGCCGAAGGCTTCTACTACGACATCTACAGCGAGCGCCCGTTCACGCCGGAAGACATGGCGGCGATCGAGAAGCGCATGGGCGAGCTGATCGCGCAGGACTACGACGTCATCAAGAAGGTCACGCCGCGTGCGGAAGTGATCGAGATCTTCAAGGCGCGAGGCGAGGAGTACAAGCTGCGCCTGATCGAAGACATGTCCGATGACGTCACCGCGATGGGCATGTACTACCACCAGGAATACGTGGACATGTGCCGCGGCCCGCACGTGCCGAACACGCGCTTCCTGAAGTCGTTCAAGTTGATGCGCATTTCCGGTGCGTATTGGCGCGGTGATGCCAAGAACGAGCAGCTGCAGCGCATCTACGGTACCGCGTGGGCCGACAAGAAGCAGCTTGAGGCCTACATCAAGCGCATCGAAGAAGCCGAGATGCGCGATCACCGCCGCATCGGCAAGCAGCAGGACCTGTTCCATCTGCAGGAAGAGGCGCCGGGCCTGGTGTTCTGGCATCCGAAGGGCTGGTCGATCTGGCAGGTGGTCGAGCAGTACATGCGCAAGATCTACCGCGACAGCGGTTACGGTGAGGTGCGCTGCCCGCAGATCCTGGATGTGAGCCTGTGGAAGAAGTCCGGCCACTGGGACAACTACCAGGACAACATGTTCTTCACCGAATCGGAGAAGCGCACCTATGCGGTGAAGCCGATGAACTGCCCCGGTCACGTGCAGGTGTTCAATCAGGGCCTGCATAGCTATCGCGACCTGCCGATCCGTTACGGCGAATTCGGTTCCTGCCACCGCAATGAGCCATCCGGTGCGCTGCACGGCATCCTGCGCGTGCGCGGTTTCACCCAGGACGACGGCCATGTGTTCTGCACCGAGAGCCAGATCGAATCGGAAGTGACCGCGTTCCACCAGCAGGCGTTGGCGGTCTACCGGCACTTCGGCTTCGACGAGATCCAGATCAAGATCGCCCTGCGCCCGGAATCGCGCCTGGGTGACGATGCCACCTGGGACAAGGCCGAAGGCGCGCTGCGTTCGGCGCTGTCCAGCTGCGGCGTGGAATGGCAGGAGTTGCCGGGTGAGGGCGCCTTCTACGGCCCGAAGATCGAGTACCACCTGAAGGACGCCATTGGCCGTACCTGGCAGCTGGGCACCATGCAGGTCGACTTCATGATGCCGGGCCGCCTGGGTGCCGAGTATGTGGATGAAAACAGCCAGAAGAAGCACCCGGTCATGCTGCATCGGGCCATTGTCGGCTCGATGGAGCGTTTCCTGGGCATCCTGATCGAGCACCACGCCGGCTCGTTCCCGACTTGGCTGGCGCCAGTGCAGGTTGTGGTGGCAAACATCACCGATGCGCAGTCTGAATACGTTCAGTCGATTCGCAAAACCCTTGCGGATCAAGGGTTCCGGGTGGACGCCGATTTGCGCAACGAAAAGATCGGCTATAAGATTCGTGAGCATACGCTGCAGCGCGTACCGTATCTGCTGGTCGTGGGTGACCGCGAGAAGGAGAATGGGGCCGTAGCGGTACGTACGCGGTCCGGTGAGGACCTTGGGTCGATGCCGGTCCAGGCCTTTATCGAGCGGCTGCACGCTGAAGTGAAGTAATAAGTAGAGCCCCGGCCTTGATGGAGTGTTCCTCAGGGCCGGTTCTAAGTCCATTCGGAGATTGCAATATCAGTACCCCTGACAACAAACAGAACCGCCGCAACCAGGAAATCCGTGTGCCGCGCGTCCGCGTGATCGGCAGCGACGGAGAGATGGTTGGCGTGTTGTCGCGCGACGAAGCGCTGTCGATGGCCGAAGAAGAAGGTCTGGACCTGGTCGAGATCCAGCCGCAGGCTGATCCGCCGGTGTGCAAGATCATGGACTTCGGCAAGTTCAAGTTCGAAGCGCAGAAAAAGGCCAACGAGGCCAAGAAGAAGACCAAGCAGGTCGAAATCAAGGAAGTGAAGTTCCGTCCGGTCACCGACGAGGGCGACTACCAGATCAAACTGCGCAAGATGCGCGGTTTCCTGGAGGATGGCGACAAGATCAAGGTCAATATTCGCTTCCGTGGTCGCGAGATGAGCCATCAGGAGCTGGGCCGCGAAATGGCCAACCGGCTCGAGGCTGATCTGGGGGAAGACATCGTGATCGAGTCCCGTCCGCGCCTGGAAGGTCGACAGATGGTGATGATGATCGCGCCGAAGAAGAAGTAAGGCTGCGGCGGCTCCGCGTCGCCCGTCAGCTGGGTGGACGGCAAGTGGGTCTTTCTGCACCGTGCCAGTTGTTACGCTTCACGATCTGCTTGCCTGTGATTGCAAGTGGCAGGTGGGGGCGGCATAATGGGCGGCCCGGTTCGCCGGGTTTGTTGTTTGCTTCACCCAGGACCTGCCTGCCTCCAGTGGGAGTGCGGGCTTTAAACAGACAAGGGCAGGGACGGAAAGTGTGGGTAAAACCACCGCCCAGTCAGTGAAAAGAGACCATCAAGGACATAGCGATGCCCAAGATCAAGACCAACCGGGCGGCGGCCAAGCGTTTCCGCAAGACCGCCTCCGGCAAGTACAAGTGCGGTCATGCCAACCGCAGCCATATCCTCACGAAGAAAGCGACCAAGCGGAAGCGTAACCTGCGTCAGACGAATCACGTCCGCGCAGAAGACGCAGGCCGTCTGGACCGTATGCTTCCCTACCTCTGAGGACTGAACCATGGCACGAGTAAAGCGTGGTGTGCAGGCGCGCCGCCGCCACAAGAAAGTATTGGATCTGGCCAAGGGCTATTACAACGCCCGTCGCAAGGTCTTCCGCGTCGCCAAGCAGGCAGTCATCAAGGCACAGCAGTACGCCTACATTGGCCGTAAGCAGAAGAAGCGCAATTTCCGTTCGCTGTGGATCACCCGCATCAATGCGGCTGCCCGCATCAACGGCCTGAGCTACAGCCGTTTCATGAACGGCCTGTTGAAGGCCGGTATCACCCTGGACCGTAAGGTTCTGGCTGATATCGCCGTGCACGACGCAGCCGGTTTTGCCGCTCTGGCAGAAAAGGCCAAGGGCGCACTGGCGGCATAAGTCCTTCCTGCAGCAGTTGTAGCGTTCACGCGCAATGGCTGTGGTGAGACAATGCATGGGGAAGGGCGCAAGTCCTTCCCCATTCTTTTTTGTGCTGGTTGCTGCTGCCGATGGTTGCGCGGCGATCAGCTACTGGTGGCGACGGGGGTCGGCCCGGCGCGCACCGCGTAGGCAAGCCGGCCAGAGGTTTCGTCGATCCCATGAGTGACATCCAATCCCTGACTGCGCAGGCGCTGGCCGATGTGGCTGCGGCGCAGAGCCCGGAAACGCTGGAAAACCTGCGTGTTTCGCTGTTAGGCAAAAGTGGCAGCATCACTGCGCAACTCAAGCAGCTTGGGGCCTTGCCCGCCGAGGAACGCAAGGCGGCGGGGGAGGCGATCAACATCGCACGTGACGCGGTTTCCTCGGCGCTGGCCGAGCGCAAGGTTGTGCTTGAAGAGGCGGCACTGGATGCGCGGCTTGCCTCCGAGAGCATCGATGTCACCCTGCCGGGCCGTCATGGCGAGCGTGGCGGGCTGCATCCGGTCACGCGCACCCTGGAGCGGATCACCGAGATTTTCGGGCGCCTCGGCTACGAGTTGTCCGAAGGCCCGGAAATCGAAGATGACTGGCACAACTTCGAGGCGCTGAACTTCCCGCCGCACCATCCGGCGCGCGCCATGCACGACACCTTCTACTTCGGTGACGGTCGTCTGCTGCGCACGCATACCTCCGGGGTGCAGGTGCGCTACATGGGCGAGCACACGCCGCCGCTGCGCATGATCGCCGCCGGCAAGGTGTATCGCAGCGACAGCGACCAGACCCACTCGCCGATGTTCCACCAGGTCGAAGGCCTCCTGGTGGACGAGCACTCCACCTTTGCCGACCTCAAGGGCACGCTGTCCGAGTTCGTACGCGCGTTCTTCGAGCGTGATTTCGAGATGCGTTTCCGCCCGAGCTATTTCCCGTTCGTGGAACCGGGGGCGGAAGTGGACATCGCCTGGCAACAGCCGGATGGCAGCACCCGCTGGCTGGAAGTGCTGGGCTGCGGCATGGTCCACCCCAACGTGCTCAAGTCGGTCGGCATCGACCCGGAGCGCTACACCGGCTTCGCCTTCGGCCTGGGCGTGGAGCGCTTCGCGATGCTGCGCTACGGGGTGAACGATCTGCGCGCGTTCTTCGAGAACGACGTCCGCTTCCTCAAGCAGTTCGCCTGACCCAGGGCTGGAATGCCGGGCCCTGCTCGGCCGCATCTGAACGTTGATCCGCTCCGGGCGCCAAGCGCTGGGCATCAATAAAAGAAACCGCAACGGGAGGTGCGCCTCCCCTCAAGGTAAAGACATGAAATTCTCTGAAAGCTGGCTGCGCAGCCACGTACCGACCACGGCCTCGCGTGACGAACTCAGCGCGGTGCTGACCGCCATCGGTCTGGAGGTCGAAGACGTGACGGCGCTGGGCGATGGCCTGGACAACGTGGTGGTGGCGCGCATCGTCGAGGCCGTGCGTCATCCGCAGGCCGACCGCCTGCAGGTGTGCAAGGTTGACGCCGGTCAGGGGGAGCTGTTGCAGATCGTGTGCGGGGCGCCGAATGCGCGCCCGGGGCTGGTTGCGCCATTGGCCATGGTCGGTGCGCAGATCGGCGAGCTGAAGATCAAGCCGGCCAAACTGCGTGGGGTGGAGTCCAACGGCATGCTGTGCTCGGCCAGGGAGCTGGGCCTGGACACCGACGCGTCCGGCCTGCTGGAACTGCCGGATGACGCGCCAGTCGGCGTCACGCTGGTCGAATACCTTGGCCTGCCGGACGCCAGCATCGAGATCAAACTGACTCCGAACCGCGCTGATTGCTTCAGTGTGCGCGGTATCGCCTTCGACGTGGCTGCGGCGACCCGCAGCGAAGTGAAGCCATTCGTGGCCGAGCCGGTGGCCGCGCAGGGTTCGCGCGAACTGGTGATCCAGCTCGATGCGGGTGCCGAAGCGCCGCGTTACCTGGGCCGCGTGATCGAGGGCGTCAATGCGAGCGCGACCACGCCGCTGTGGATGGCCGAACGCCTGCGCCGCTGTGGCGTGCGCCCTGTTTCGCTGCTGGTGGATATCACCCAGTACGTGATGCTGGAACTGGGTCAGCCGATGCATGCCTACGATCTGGATACGCTCAAAGGCCAGATCGGAGTGCGCCGCTCGCGCGCCGGCGAAAGCCTGAAGTTGCTCGATGGGCGCGATGCCGCGCTGGATGACAGCTTCCTGGTGGTGACCGATGCCGACCGTCCGGTGGGCCTGGCCGGCCTGATGGGTGGCTTCGACACCCGCGTGACCGATACCACCGGCAATGTGTTCCTGGAGGCCGCGCATTTCGCGCCGGCCGCGATCATGGGGCGTGGCCGCAAGTTTGGCTTGCATACCGATGCCGGTCACCGCTTCGAGCGCGGCGTCGATCCGCAGCTGCCGCGTATTGCCATCGAGTACGCCACCCGCCTGCTGCTGGACTTGGCCGGCGGTGTGCCGGCACCGGTGACCGAGGCGGTGCGTGAAGCCGATCTGCCGGTAGCGGCCCAGATCCTGCTGCGCCGCGCGCGGATCACCCGCGTACTGGGCATCGAGATTGACGATGCCGAGGTCGAGCGCATCCTGCGTGCGCTGGGCATGCGGGTTGAGGCCGCTGCCGAAGGCTGGAATGTGACCGGCCCGAGCAGTCGTTTCGATATCGCCATCGAAGAGGATCTGATCGAAGAGCTGGCCCGTATCCACGGCTATGAAGCCATTCCGACCACCTTGCCGGGCGGTGCCGCGCGCATTGCGATGCCCAGCGAGACCCGTCTGGACGAGGTGAGCGTGCGCCGCCAGCTGGTGGCGCGCGAAATGCTGGAAACCATCAATTTCGCCTTCGTCGATGCGCAGCTGCTTGAGCAGTGGAGCCAGAGCGCGGGGCTGGTAGCACTGGCCAATCCGCTGTCTGCCGAACTGGCAGTGATGCGTCCATTGCTGCTGCCGGGGCTGGTCGCCACGTTGGGCCGCAATGTGGCCCGTCAGGCGGGGCGCGTGCGCCTGTTCGAGATCGGCCGCGTGTTCGAAGCGCAGGCCGGTGAGGGCAAGCCGGCGCCGAAGGAAACCGTGCGCATTGCCGCCGTGGTCTGTGGCGATGCGGCTGCGCTGCAGTGGGGCGAGAAGGCGCGCAAGGTCGATTTCCATGACTTGAAGGGTGATCTGGAATCGCTGGCTGCCGCCTCCGGCGCGGTGCTGGAGTTCCGTGCCTCGCAGCGTGCATATGCGCATCCGGCGCGGTCGGCTGACATCTGGCGTGATGGCCAGTGCATCGGCTGGATCGGCCAGGTGCACCCGCGTGTGGCCAAGGCAATGGAAATCGATCTGGATGTGATCGGCTTCGAGCTGGATCTGGCGCCGCTGGTGCGGCGCCCGCTGCCGTGTTCGAGCGAGTTGTCGCGCTTCCCGGCGGTGCGCCGTGATCTGGCGGTGGTTGTCGCTGAACAGGTGGAATGGTCGGTATTGTCGGCAACTATCCGCCAGGCCGCTGGCGAGCTGCTGCGCGATGTGGTGTTGTTCGATCGCTACGTCGGACAGGGGGTCGAGCCGGGCTTCAAGAGTCTGGCTATGGGCTTGATTTTGCAGGACAAGTCGCGCACTCTGACGGACCGCGACGTGGACGCAGTGGTCACCGGGGTGGTGGCCGCGATCGAGCGCGAACACGGCGCGAAGATCCGTGGTTGAGGCGGAAAACAGGGAGCAGGCATGGCATTGACCAAGGCGGAGATGGCGGACCGGTTGTTCGACGAAGTCGGTCTGAACAAGCGTGAGGCCAAGGAATTTGTCGACGCGTTCTTCGATGTGCTGCGTGATGCATTGGAACAGGGACGTCAGGTGAAGCTGTCCGGCTTCGGTAATTTCGACCTGCGGCGCAAGAACCAGCGCCCGGGTCGCAATCCCAAGACCGGCGAGGAAATTCCGATTTCCGCCCGCACGGTGGTGACCTTCCGTCCGGGCCAGAAGCTCAAGGAAAGGGTGGAGGCATATGCTGGATCCGGGCAGTAACCGCGAACTTCCGCCGATTCCGGCCAAGCGCTACTTCACCATCGGCGAAGTCAGCGAGCTGTGTGACGTCAAGCCGCATGTGTTGCGCTACTGGGAGACCGAGTTTCCCAGTCTCGAGCCGGCCAAGCGCCGTGGCAACCGTCGTTACTATCAGCGCCATGACGTGCTGATGGTGCGCCAGATCCGCGGCCTGCTGTACGAGCAGGGCTACACCATCGGCGGCGCCCGCCTGCGACTGGAAGGGGAGGGCGCGCGCGATGAGTCGGCGCTGAGCAACCAGATCATCCGCCAGGTGCGGATGGAGCTGGAAGAAGTGCTGCAATTGCTTCGCCGCTGAACTATTTTCGAACCAAAGCCGGTATAATCACCGGCTCGCCGCAAGGCGAAGCAGTAACGATCGGGGCGTAGCGCAGCCTGGTAGCGCATCTGCCTGGGGGGCAGAGGGTCGTCGGTTCAAATCCGGCCGTCCCGACCAATTACTGTAATCATCAAGGCCTGTGCAGCGATGCGCGGGCCTTTTTGTTTTTGATCGCCGGAGATGAGCGTATGGGCGGGCAGGTTGAACAGCTGGTGTCGCAGTTGCAGCTGGGGCCACATCCGGAGGGCGGCTTTTTCCGTCGCTTCCATGAATCGCCGCAGCAGGTCGTTGTCGAGGGCGTGACGCGTCCTGCCTTGACCGCCATCCACTACCTGCTCGGCGCCGGACAGGGCAGTGCGTGGCATCGCATCGATGCCGAGGAAGTCTGGCAATGGCAGGCAGGAGAGCCGCTGGAGCTGCTGCTGTGGGAGGGCGGTGAGTCGCCGGTGCGGCGAACCGTGCTGGGCGCGGTCGCTCAGGGGCGGGTATCGCTGGCGATCGTGCCCAGAGGAATGTGGCAGGCCGCGCGGCCGCTGGGTTCACATGCGCTGGTGAGCTGCCTGGTCGCGCCTGGTTTTGTCTGGAGCGGCTTTGAGCTGATGGATCCGCAGGGACCAGCGGCGCGGCTCCTGCGCCTGCGCGACAGCTGGATCTGAGTGATGTGCAGGGCAATACCCGCTGCTTTCACGACGGCGACGGTTATCCCGCCGTCACCCAAAAGCCCCGCGATGCGGGGCTTTTGCTTCAGCTGGCCGCACTCACCGGCACGGCGGTGTCCTGCAGTTCGGGCCAGCGTTTGAGGATGGCGGCGCGAATGCCCGCCGCGTCGATGCCCGCTTCGCTCAGCAGGTCTTCGCGGCTGGCGTGATGCTGGTAGCTGTCGGGAAGGCCCAAGTGCAGCACCGGCATGACCACCGCCTCGGCGTTGAGCAGTTCCGAGACGCCTGAGCCGGCCCCGCCAGCCACCACGTTGTCTTCGATGGTGACGAAGCCTTCGTGGGTACGGGTCAGTTCCAGCAGCATCGCCTGGTCCAGCGGCTTGATGAAGCGCATGTTGACCACGCTCAGGTCCAGCTCACGGCCGACCTGTTCGGCGGCCGGCAGGGTGGCCCCAAAAGCCAGCAGCGCGATCCGGCTGCCCGAACGGCGCAGCTGGGCCTTGCCGATCTCGAGCGTCGACAGATCGTTGCCGGCAGCCACGCCCGGACCCGTGCCACGCGGGTAGCGCACCGCCGCCGGGCCGTTGTAGCGCAGGCCGGTGGTCAGCATCTGCCGGCACTCGGCCTCATCACCGGGAGCCATCACCACCATGTTGGGCACACAGCGCAGGTAGCTCAGATCGAGGTTGCCCGCATGGGTGGCACCGTCCGGGCCGACCACGCCGGCACGGTCGATGGCGAACAGCACGTCCAGATTCTGTGTGGCGACGTCATGCACCAGCTGGTCATAGGCGCGCTGCAGGAAAGTGGAGTAGATGGCCACCACCGGCTTGGCGCCCTGTGTGGCCATGCCCGCGGCGAGCGTAACTGCATGCTGCTCGGCGATGGCGACATCGAAGTAGCGCGCCGGATATTCCTTGCTGAAACGGACCAGTCCGGAGCCCTCGCGCATGGCCGGGGTGATCCCCATCAGCAGCGGCTCGGCGGCGGCCGCGTCGCACAGCCAGTCACCGAACACGTCGGTGTAGGTGGGTTTTTTTGGCGCGTTCTTGGTGGGCAGGCCCTTGCTCGGATCGAACGGCCCCACGGCGTGATAGCCGATCTGGTCGCCTTCGGCCGGTTCGTAGCCCTTGCCCTTGGTGGTCATGATGTGCAGCAGCTGCGGGCCCTTGGCGTCCTTCAGGCGCCTGAGGGTGGTCAGCAGCAGGGGCAGGTCATGGCCGTCGATCGGGCCGGTGTAATGGAAGCCCATCTGCTCGAACGCGGTGGACGGCACGAACATGCCTTTCCACTGTTCTTCCCAGCGTTTGACGAAACGGGCCGGCGGGCTGTGGCGCTTGTCGCCGAGGATCTTCTTGCCCCCCTCGCGCAGCGCATTGAGCGTGCGGCTGGCGGTGGCACGGCCGAGCATCTTGGTCAGTCCCCCGACGGCTTCGGAGATGGACATGTTGTTGTCATTCAGGATGACCAGCACATTGGGCTCGTCATCCATGCCGCCAGCGTGGGCCAGCGCCTCGAACGCCATGCCGGCAGTCATCGCGCCATCGCCGATCACGGCCACGGCTTTGCGGGTGTCGCCCTGGCGCTGGCGCGCGATGGCCATGCCCAGCGCGGCGGAAATGGAGGTCGATGAGTGGCCAACGCCGAAGGTGTCGTACTCGCTCTCCTCGCGCTTGGGGAACGGCGCCACGCCGCCCTTCTGCTTGACCGTGTGGATGGTGTCACGCCGCCCGGTCAGGATCTTGTGCGGATAGGTCTGATGGCCGACATCCCAGACCAGCTGATCAACCGGCGTGTTGAACAGGTAGTGCAGGGCAACGGTGAGTTCGATCACCCCCAGGCCGGCTGCGAAGTGGCCGCCGCTCTTGCCGACCGATTCGATCAGATAGGCGCGCAACTCGCCCGCGATCGCCCCGAGTTCGCTTTCATCGAACTGGCGCAGGTCGGCAGGAGTCTGGATGCGCGACAGGCGCGGGTAGCAGGCAGAGTCGATCATTTTCTTCGTGTTTCAAGCGAAACGGTATTTTGGCCGCCAACCGGGGGTGGGGCAAGCAAAGCGCCGCAGATGTGGGCGGGGGATGGGCGCGGATGCGGCCAAACTGAAGTGCCGGTTCAGACAAGTCGTCGCCGCTTCGCGCCCGGGGCGAGGGGCGGCAACTGCAGATGCGCGCCCTCAGACGCTGCGGCGCACGGCGTTCCTGGGCAGTTGCGCCTTCAGAAACGCCATCTGGTCGGCAAGGATGTTCCGGTTGGACAGGATCAGGTGCTCGATCCAGCTGGGCCGGTAGGGCACCGCGAGCAACGGCATGTGCGCCTGCTGCGGGGTGCGGTTGCTTTTGCGCGAATTGCACTGGAAACAGGCGGAAACCACGTTTTCCCAGATATCCCGCCCTCCCTTGGACAGCGGCAGGACATGGTCGCGGGTGAGCTGCGGCCGGCTGAACTGCTGGCCGCAGTACAGACACAGCTGCGCATCGCGTGCGAACAGGGCCGGGTTGGTCAGATTGGGCGTGGGATTGATCGCGCGCGAGCGTGCGTGGCCACGCGAGGCGATGATCGGGTGAAGGTCGAGCCCACTGGGCAGGCCGGTCGCGCGGGAAATGGCGCCATGCACGTGCAGGCACGGATCGCCCAGGGTCCACGCCACTGCGCCGCGCACATACAGGCAGCTGGCGTCTTGCCAGTTGATCCAGTCGAGCACGCGGCCATGCGCATCCAGCGATAGCAGGCGCACGGCGCCGAGGCGGTGCAGGGAGGGCGAGGGCGAAATCCCCGGTGTCGGAGCGGAAGAGTCGGCTCCGGTATCGATCAGACTACGCGGTGTAGTGTCTGTCTCCATCGGGAAAACAGCTTATACACGATGTGTGACAGATTGTGTAAACGCGTCTGGAGCAGCGCCTGAAAAGCCGCGAGCGCCGGAGGAGGCGCCCGCGACGGGGCGGAGGCGGCCGGATCAGTCGCCGAAACGGAGGCTGTCCATGGCCATCAGTGGATCGGCGCCGCTTTCCATGCTGGCTGCATGGGTGAGTGTGCGCGGCAGAACGCGGGCGTAGTAGAAGCGCGCGGTTTCCAGCTTGGCCTGCTTGAACGCTTCCGGCTGGCTTGAGGCCTGCGCGGCGGCCGCTGCGCGCGCCCACCAGTAGGCCAGTGCCACGTAGCCGCTGTAGAACAGGTAGTCCCAGCTGGCTGCGCCCAGTTCTTCGGGATTGCTGGCGGCGCGCTGCAGCACGTTCACAGTCAGTTTGCCCCATTCCCGGGTTTTGGCGCCGAGTACCGGCAGGAATTCGGCCACCGCCGGGTTGTTGGCGTTGTCGGCGATGAACTGCTCGATCTCGGCGGCGAACAGTTTCAGCCCGGCGCCCTGGGAGGCGGCGGTCTTGCGGCCGATCAGGTCCAGCGCCTGGATGCCGGTGGTGCCTTCATACAGCGTGGTGATGCGGGCATCGCGCGCGAACTGCTCCATACCGTGCTCGGCGATGTAGCCGTGACCGCCGAACACCTGCTGGCCGTTGTAGGTGGCTTCAATGCTCCACTCGGTCAGGCAGGCTTTGACGATCGGGGTGAGGAAGCTGACCAGCGTCTCGGCATCGGCACGCGCCTGCGGGTCTGCGGCGTGCTGGGCGGTATCGAGCTGGGTGTAGGCGTGTGCGGCGAGCAGGCGGCCACCTTCGGTCAGCGCCTTGGTGGTGAGCAACATGCGGCGCACATCGGGCTGGGCGATGATCGGATCGGCCGGCTTGTCCGCCAGCTGAGCTCCCTTGGGCGCGCGCGATTGCAGGCGCTCGCGGGCGTAGGCCAGCGCGCCCTGGTAGGCGCGTTCGGACTGGGCCAGGCCCTGCACGCCCACGCCGAGGCGGGCGGAGTTCATCATCACGAACATCGCCATCAGGCCCTTGTGCGGCGCGCCGACCAGGTAGCCTTGGGCGCCGTCGAAGTTCATCACGCAGGTCGAGGAGCCGTGGATACCCATCTTGTGCTCCAGCGAGCCGCAGCGCAGCGTATTGCGCTCGCCCATGGCGCCGTTGCGGTCGACCTTGAATTTCGGGGTGACGAACAGCGAGATGCCCTTCGGGCCGGGCGGCGCATCCGGCAGCTTGGCCAGCACCAGGTGGACGATGTTCTCGCTCAGGTCGTGCTCGCCGGCGGTGATGAAGATCTTGGTGCCGGTGATCGCATAGCTGCCGTCGGCGTTGGGTTCGGCGCGGGTCTTGATCAGGCCCAGGTCGGTACCGGCATGCGGTTCGGTCAGGCACATGGTGCCGGTCCAGTGGCCGGCCACCAGCGGCTTGAGGAAGGCTTCCTTCTGCCAGTCCTCACCGTAGTGCTTCAGGGCCTCGACTGCGCCGTGCGAGAGCATCGGGAACAGGCTCCAGGCCAGGTTGGCCGAGGACACCATCTCGCTCAGTGCCATGCCCAGCGTGCCCGGCATACCCTGTCCGCCGAACTCCGGAGACGCGGTCAGGCCGGTCCAGCCGCCTTCGATGAACTGCGCATAGGCTTCCTTGAAACCCGGTGCGGTGGTGACCTCGCCGGTGGCCTTGTCCAGGGTGCAGCCGGTCTGGTCGCCGATGGCGTTCAGCGGTGCCAGCACGCTGGCGCTGAAGCGGGCGGCTTCTTCCAGCACGGCGTCGATGACGTCGGTGCTGGCATCTTCAAGGCCCATCGCGGCAAACAAGGACTCGGCCTTGAGCACGTCATGCAGGGCGAAACGGAGGTCGTTAACAGGGGCTTTGTAGGTGCTCATCAGACGATTCTCGAACGATGCGGAAAACGGAGGCGGGAACTCAGCGAAGCACGCCGGGCAGACCCGGTGCCTGGCTTAGGCTGTTGCGGGATTTCACCTCGAAGCTGCGCTGCTTCCGGTCTTCGGGCGTGACGCCGATGCTGCCTTCCAGTTCGTAGAACACGGAACGGCCACCGGCCAGTGCATCGGCGACGACGATGCGGGCCGAGGAGCTCGGTTGCAGGCGGACGCTGACAACATCCGCCGATTCCGGGCCGATCGATACGCCGGGTGTGGCGCTCAGGGTGCCGGCGCTCTCGTCGCCGACCTTCACAGCCAGCGCGACCGAGTCAAAGCGCATCGGCATCGAACTGTAGTTGCGCAGGCGCAGCTCCACCTCCCAGTTGCCGTCGTTGCCGACGGTGAGCTGCTGGATGCTGGCCGCAGGTTCGGAGACGCGCTTGACCTTGCCGCCGCCACAGGCGGTCAGGGCAAGTGCAGCAAGGGCGATAAGGGCGTACTGGGGGCGAAAGCGCATACCGCGGGGTCCTCGGGTTTGAAGCGGGGTCGGTCGAAGGATACTACGGCGTATGGGCGCGTGCGGATGCGGGGCGGGCAAGTGCGAAACAATTGCGGCCGCGGATGGCGGAAGACCCGTGCTGGCGCATCGAACAGGTAGAGGGGACAGAAAGGTCGCCGCTTTCCGCGTTTTATTCTGGGGATACATCAATGCGTTCATTCAAGTTGTTACCGCTTGCAAGCGCTATCCGCGGCGGTCTGGCTGTTGCTGCCCTGTGCACGGCGGTTCCGGTATTCGCGGCGCCGCCGCAGTTCGATGTCGAAGGCGGTCATATCGAAGATGTGTTACCTGAATTCGCGCGTCAGGCGGGGATCCAGATCATCGCCCCGGCCAATGCCGCTGGCGAATCGCGTATCGAGGTCGGCCAGGTCAAGGGCCAGATGGATGCGCGGCAGGCGTTGAACCAGCTGCTCGATGGCACCGGGTTGACCATTGCTTCCGATGACGGGCGGACCATCACCCTGCGTGCGGCGCGACCGCTGCTGGCCTCGCTGGGCGGTCTGGGGGGCTTGGCGGTGGCAACGGCGGCGCAGCCGCAGCCCGTCGCCCCGGCGGAGGTGGATGTCGCGCCCGCTGCAGGGGTGAGCACGCTTGATCAGGTCACCGTGGTCGGCAGCCAGATCAAGGGCAGCAAGTCGGCCGCGATTCTGCCGGTAGCAACCTTGCAGACCGAGCAGATCGAAGCCACCGGCGCGGTCTCCGGGGATGATCTGTACCGCTCGATCCCGCAGATGGGCGATGTATCTTTCAGCGGCACCAATGGTGGCAACAGCTCCAACTACGCGCGTGGCGATATCGCCTCGGTCAATCTGCGCGGGCTCGGGGTGGGCAATACGCTGCTGCTGATCAACGGCCGCCGCAGCGTGGTGCACCCGATGAGCCAGGCCGACGGCAACCTGGTGCCGGTGCTGACCTACAACGCCAACGCGGTGCCGGTGTCGAACCTGCGCCGGGTGGAGGTGCTGCTCGATGGCGCAGCCGCCATCTACGGTACCGACGCGGTGGCCGGCGTGGTCAACAACGTGCTGCGCGATGACATGGATGGCGGCACGATCAGCGTGCAGAAGGGCTTCGGTGAAGGTACCGACCTGCGCGATATCGGCATCAACGGCATGTGGGGCAAGAACTCCGAAGACCTGCGCTCCAACATCACCGTCGCTTTCAATTACTACAACACCACCGGCCTGAATTCGCTGGACCAGGACTGGACCCGCAATGGCGACCGCGCCACGGACTTCCTCGGCACGCCGTTTGAAGGTCTGCCCGGCACCGACAACCGCAACACCAACAGCCCGTGGGGCAATTTCACCGTCAACGGGCCGCGTGTGTCGCGCAACGGCACCTGGCTGACCACGGCGGCCGGGGCGTTCCATGTGCAGCCGACCAGCAACAGTGGCTGTGCGACCACCATTGCCGATGGCATCTGCGTGCAGTCCGGCAGCAAGGCGACCTCCGGCGCCGATGCCAACCTGCGCGACAACCAGCAGGGTCAATACCCGCTGTCGATCACCCCGGACGTGCGCCGCTTGAACCTGTTTGTCACTGGCAAGCACGACTTCGACAACGGCATTTCGTTCTTCAGCGAGGCGGGCCTGTACGACTCCCGCGCCTACAGCCTGCAAAACGGTGTCAACACCATCACCGCACTGCCGATGACGGTGGCCGCCAGCAACTACTGGAACCCGTTTGGCGCGATGTACCTGCCGGACGGTTCGCTCAACCCGAACCGCCTGCAGGGCCTGAACATCGGCCCCAATGGCGTGCCGGTGACGATCACCAGCTACCGCTTCGAGCGCCCGACCCGCATCGAGGTCAACAACACCCAGGTGCGCGCCCTGGCCGGGTTGCGCGGCTATCACTACGGCTTTGACTGGGAAACCGCCGCGCTGTACTCCACGGCCAAGGTCGTCGACACCCAGGATGCGGTGAGCATGTCGCTGTTCCAGCAGGCGCTGGCCAACCCCACGGCGTCGGCCTACAACCCGTTCTGTGGCGGCTGCAATGACTGGGACACGCTGGACCAGTTCTTCTACAAGGCCAAGCGGCAGAGCGAGACCGAGCTGTTCCTGTGGGATTTCAAGGTGTCGCGTGCGGACCTGTTCTCCACCTGGGCCGGCAAGGTGGGCATGGCGGCCGGTGTGGAAGCGCGGCACGAAACCCAGCGCGATGACCGCGATGCGCGCGTGGATGGCTCGGTGACCTTCACCGATGCGATCACCGGCCTCGCTTATCCGAGCGACATGTACGGCGTGAGCCCGACCCCGGACACCTACGGCTCGCGTTCGGTGATGGGACTGTTCGCCGAGCTCTCGGTGCCGCTGGTCTCGCCGGAAATGGGCATTCCGCTGGTCAAGTCGCTGGACCTGCAGGTGGCCGGGCGCGCCGAGCGCTACAACGATTTCGGCAATGTCGCCAAGCCGAAGCTGGCGCTGGGCTGGCAGATTTTCGATGGCCTGACCCTGCGCTCGTCGTGGGCCCAGGGCTTCCGTGCACCGAACCTGGAACAGGTCAACGCCACGGTGGTCAGCCGTTCCAACAACCGCACCGACTACATCCAGTGCGAAGCGGACGTGCGCACGGGCGCGCAGGCCTCCATCGCCGGCTGTGGCGGTTACACCTATTCGACCACCGCGCGGCGTTCGGGCAACCCCGATCTGAAGCCGGAAACCTCCACCAATACCAGCGCCGGGCTGGTGTTCCAGCCGCGTTTCATTCCGGAGGATTTCGGCCGCTTCAGCTTCGCGGTGGATTACTACAAGTACGAGCAGGAAGGCATCATCGGCCTGTTCGGCGAAGGCAATGCGTTGATCCTGGATTACCTGCTGCGCCAGCAGGGCGGCAGCAACAGCGCGGTGGTGCGTGCCGACCCGACCGCCGACGAGATCGCGCGGTTTGCCGGCACCGGGCTGGATCCGGCCGGCAAGGTGCTCTACGTCACCGACCAGTACGTCAATCTGCAGCCGCAGACGCTGCGCGGCGTGGACTACAACTTCAGCTGGAATTCGCCGGAGACCGCCATCGGCCGCTTCGACGTGTCGGTGACCGGCACCCATCTGATCGAGTTCTACCGCCAGCGTTCGCCGGCGCTGCAGGCGCTGGAAGATGCCAAGGCGCAGGGACTGGTCGATCCGTCGATCCGTATCACCGGTGGCGGTGACCTGATCGGCAATGGCGGCAATCCGGAGTGGAAGTGGTCCGGCACCCTGACCTGGCGTTACCAGCAGCTGTCGGTGGGCGCCAATGCGCGCTACGCCAGTTCCTACGTCGAGAACGGCCTGACCCTGGCCGACGGTACGCCGTGGACGGTGAAGTCGCAGACATTGGCCAATGCCTTCATCAAATACGACTTCCAGCGCGAAGGCTGGCTCAACGGGGTGGCGCTGAAGGTTGGAGCCAACAATCTGGCCAACAAGCGTCCGCCGGTGTCCGATGATGTGTTCGGCTATCCATCGGGTGTGTATCAGGCCAATCCGCGCTACTGGTACGTGAATGTGAGCAAGGCGTTCTGATGACCTTCGTTGATGTGGATGCCGCTGCCCGGCGGTTGGCGGGTGGCGGGTGGCAGGTGATGCGATGAAGCCGGCACTGGCCAAAGAGCGCGGCCTGTGGCTGGCCGAGCACGTGTTGCCGTGTGAGCCGGCGCTGCGCGAGTGGCTGAAGCGGAAGCTGTCGGTCCGCCAGGATGCCGACGATGTGATCCAGGAGACCTACGCGATCCTGGCGGCGCTGCCGGACGTTTCGCACGTCCGGCAGCCGCGGGCCTATGTCTACTCGGTCGCGCAATCGGTGGTGCTGCAACAGTTGCGGCGCGCGCAGGTGGTGTCGATCGAAGCGGTCGCGGAGATCGACCGGGTTGCGATCGCCGGGGAAGAGGTCTGCCCTGAGCGGACGACCTCCTCCCGGCAGCAGCTGGCGCGGATCGGCGCATTGATCGACGGCTTGCCGGACAAGTGCCGGCAGGCCTTCGTGCTGCGGCGCGTGGAGGGCTACTCGCAGCGTGAGATCGCCGAGCGGATGCAGATCAGCGAGAACACCGTTGAAAAGCACATCTGCAAAGGCATCCGGGTATTGATGGAAGCGATGAAGCGGCATGACGACGGAACGGAGCAGGGCAAGGAGCAGCCCGATGCAGGAGAGATGTGGCATGCGCGCAGGCGTTGACAACCACATTGATGACATCGCCGCGGCGTGGGTGGCGCGCGAAGACCGTGCGCCCTTGAGCGCAGAGGCCGAGGCGGAGCGGGATGTGTGGCTGCAGGCCGACAGCCGGCATTTCGGTGCCTATGCGCGTGCCCATGCCGTGTTGGCACGTACCGACCGGGCGCGCGCGCTGTCGGCCGGCCGCTTGCAGCGGACGAGTGCTCCGCGTTGGGCGGCGCGACCGGCGCGGCGGCTGTTCAGATGGGCGGTGGGGGCGGCGGCGATGTTCAGTCTGCTGGCGATCGGCGTGCGGCATCAGGACGATGGCGCCGAGTACTACGCCACGCGCAAGGGCGAGATCCTGCGGGTGCCATTGCAGGACGGCTCGGCGATCACGCTCGACTCGGACTCCCAGGTGCGGGTGAGCTACAGCGACAGCCGTCGCGACATCCGTCTGCTGCAGGGCGAGGCGTTGTTCGATGTGGCCAAGAACCCGCATCGGCCGTTCGTGGTGCGTGCCGAGGAAACCGATGTGACCGCGATCGGCACCAGCTTCGCGGTCAGTCTCACCGAACGTCGCAGTGGTGGTGTGGAAGTGCTGGTGCGCGAAGGCGTGGTGGATGTGACCGACGTACAGGGCGCGGTGGCGCCGGCGCGACTGCTGGCCAACTACCGCGCCCTTGCCAACCGCAGCCATGGCATCCGCATCGAGGCGGTGCCCAGTGATGATCTGCAGCAGCAACTGGCGTGGCGCGAGGGCATGTTGTCGTTCAATGGCGACACGTTGTCGGTGGCGGCGGCGCAGTTCCTGCGCTACAGCGACACCCGTATCGTCATCAACGATCCGCTGGTGGGCAGCCGCCGCATCGTCGGCCTGTACTCGGCCAGCGATCCGCGCGGATTTGCGCACAGCGTCGCCCTGAGTCTGGGCCTGGTGGTGGAACAGCACGGCAACGATGTCCGCCTGAGTTCCCCCGAGCCCGCGTCCGCTGCGGCGCGGTCCCTGCAATGAACGTGGAAATGAGCATGTACAAGAGCAATCGATGGGCGCATCTGCTGGCGATGCTGGTGCTGTTGGGCGCCGGGCAGGCCACTGCTGTGGCCCGGGCCGGCGACGCGCAGCCATTGTTGATCCGTGATGCGATGGTGTTCGATGGCACCGGGCGCGCCGCCTATCCGGCCAGCGTGCTGGTGGAAGAGGGCAGGATCGCGGCCATCGGCCAGCAGCTGCAGGCGCCCAAGGGCGCGCGGGTGGTCAACGCGCGCGGACAGGCATTGCTGCCGGGCTTGCTGGATCTGCACACACACTGGACGCCCAATGCGACCCCGTCGGAACTGCCCCGGGTGGCCAATCTGTACATGGCTGCGGGTGTCACCACGGTCAGCGATTTCCACGAGCCGCCGGAGGCCTACGCGCCGCGCCGGCAATGGCTGGCCTCGATCGCCGCGCCGGACGTGAAGTTCGCCGCGCGCATCAGCACCCCGCTCGGTCATGGCGCCGACTGGGGCGATGAAAACACCACCCGCTGGGTCAACTCACCGGCCGCTGCGCGGGCGGGGGTGCAGGCGGTGGCGGCCTACAAGCCGGATTTCATCAAGGCCTTCACCGACGGCTGGCGTTACTCCAATGCCGCCGACAACAGCAGCATGGATGAGGAGACCCTCAGCGCGCTGGTCGAGGAAGCGCACAGGCACGGCTTGAAGGTGTTCACCCATACGGTGATGGTCAAGCGTGGCAAAGCCGCTGCGCGTGCCGGCGTGGACGTGATCGCGCACAGCCTGCAGGACGGTCCGGTGGACCAGGAACTGGTCGGGTTGATGCGTACCCACGGCACGGCCTATGCGCCCTCTCTGGCGGTGTACCTGCCCGAGCGCGTGGACGGCAGTGGCCGTACCGCCAGCAAGCCGGAAGTGCTGCGCCAGCGCGAACGCAATTTCACCAACGCCCTGGGCAATGTCAAAGCCTTGCATGACGCCGGTATCCCGGTGGTCGTCGGTACCGATGCCGGTATGACCGGTACGCCCCATGGCAGCTCCACCCTGCGCGAGCTTGAGCTGTTCGTCGAGGCAGGGCTTACCCCGGCCGAAGCGCTTGTCGCCGGCACCGCGCACAGCGCCAAGGCGTTGGGCGTGACGGATCGAGGCACCATTGAAGTCGGCAAGCGCGCCGATCTGCTGCTGGTGCGCGGCCAGCCGTGGCAGCGTATCGCCGATATACGCAACACGCAGCAGGTGTATGTCGCCGGTCGCCAGGTCCATGGCAAGGGAGCGGCGCTGCCCGCCGGCAACCACGCGTTGGCATTGCCGGCGCTGCCGGTGGCCGCGCTGGTGGATGACTTCGAGCGCGAAGACGGTCGCACCGCGCTGGATACGCTGCGTATCGACGAGGCCGATGGCGGCAACGACCGCACCGTGCAGGTGACCGAAGTGGTCGCCCGCGAAACCGGTGGCCACGCGCTGGCCACACAGGCCAAGCTGTCAAACAAGGACACGGCGTTTGCCGCGACGATCCTGCCGCTGAGCCGTGGCTCGGTGGCGCCGGTGGATGCGCGGGGCTATCGCGGTGTCCGCTTCGAACTGCGGGGCAGCGCGCCGGAGCTGCGCCTGGAAGTACGCGCGCTGGGCAGTCGCCGCTTTGTCGCCCCGCTGCAGGCCCAACCGCAGTGGCGCGCGGTCGAGGTGCCGTTTGTCACCTTGCAGGGACAGCCGCCATACCGGGCCAAGGGACCCATCGCCCAGTGGAAGGGCGATGACCTGCAGCAGCTGGTGTTCTCAGCCGGCGGTGAACCCGGCAGCAAGGTCTGGTTCGAAATCGACAACGTCACCTTCTACTGAGTTGCGGAGGATATGCCGATGAAGCCGACCCGGCTGCGTGCGGCCCTGCTGGGCTGCCTGTTGTCCATCCCTGCCAGTGTGGGCGCGCAGGATGCCGATGTGGTGGCCGCGCTGGACCGCTATGCCGCGCGCCAGGCCGAGGTCGGGCTGGCACTGTGGCAGCGTCCAGAGCTGGGGTACCTGGAAACGCAATCCTCGGCGTTGCTGCAACAGGAGCTGCGCGAGGCCGGATTCCGTATCCAGGCGGGCGTGGCCGGGATGCCGACGGCGTTCGTCGCCAGCTATGGCCGACGCGGCAAGGGGCCGGTGATCGGTCTGCTGGCGGAGATGGATGGCTTGCCGGCCATGGCGCATGCGGCCGAGCCGGTGCGGGTACCCCTGCCCGGGCAGCTCGCCGGGCACGCCTGCGGTCACAATCTGTTCGGTGCCGCCTCCGTGGGCGCGGCGCGGGCCATCGCACAATGGCTGAAAGACACCGGCAACGACGGCGAAGTCCGGCTGTACGGCACGCCGGCCGAGGAGGGAGGCTCGGGCAAGGTCTACATGACCAAGGCCGGGCTCTTCGATGGAGTGGATGTGGTGCTGCATTGGCATCCGGCAGCCGACAACTCGGCCGCGCAAGGCACCACGCTGGCAAACATCAGCGGGAAGTTCCGCTTCCAGGGGCGTGCTGCGCACGCGGCGATTGCGCCGGAGCGTGGCCGATCGGCACTGGATGGCGTGGAGGCGTTCAATCACATGGCTAATCTGATGCGCGAGCACGTGCCCGACGGCACCCGAATCCACTACGTCATCAGCAACGGCGGGGCGGCGCCCAACGTGGTGCCGGATGATGCTGAAGCGTATTACTACGTGCGTCATACCGACCCGGTGGTGGTCCGCGAGGTGTTCGAGCGCCTGCACCAGGCCGCCCAGGGCGCTGCGATGGGGACGGGTACCACCGTTGCGTTCGAGCAGACCGGCGGGGTGTTCTCGCTGCTGCCCAATGACACGTTGGGGCAGGTGATGCAGGCGGCACTGCAGCGGGTGGGCGGTGTGCGCTATGACGTGGCCGAGCGGGCCTTCGCCGAGCGCATGCAGCAAACACTGGAGCGGCGGCCGGCGCTGGATGAGGCTGCTGCGCTGCAGCCTTACCGTGCCGACAACGCCGGCAGTGCGTCCACCGATGTGGGCGATGTCAGCTGGATTGTTCCCACGGCAGGGGTGAGCACGGCGACCTGGGTACCGGGAACGCCGGCGCACAGCTGGCAGGCCGTGGCCGCCTCGGGCTCGACGATTGGTGCCAAGGGGGCTCTGAATGCGGCGAAGACCCTGGCGCTGGCCGCGGTGGCGCTCTACCAGTCCCCGCAGACCGTCGCCGCCGCCAAGACAGAGTTCGCACAACGGCGGGGTGCGGATTTCACCTATCAGCCGCTGCTGCAGCGCACCGCACCGCCATTGGACTACCGGCGCAAAGCGGCCGACTGAGTGACGACGGGCGGGCGCTCTAGTCGATGGGCGCCATGATCTTCAAGGGCGCAAGCTCGTAGCCCATCGCGACGGCCTGGGACTTGAGCGCCTCAAAACGGTCAGCGTCCATGCCGGGTGTGCGGGAGAGGATCCACAGGTATTTGCGGTCCGGCTCACCGATCATCGCCCACTGGTAGTCCGGGTCCAGGGCGATCACCCAGTAGTCCGCCCATACCCAGGGCAGCCATGCGAGCCATTCGGGCGCGAAGCGCACCTGCAGGCGGCCGGGATGGCCGGCCACGGTGCGTGCGGTCCCCTCGGCCTGGATCAGGTCCCCATCGGCCGTGCGGCAGCGATTGAGCACGCTGATGCGCCCGTCGGCATGGCGCCGATAGCTTGCGGTGATGTCGGCCACGCATTTTTTCTGGAACGACACCGGCAGATGGGCAATTTCATGCCATTGCCCGATATAGCGGTCCAGATTGAGCTGCGGCACGGAGGTCACCGGTTCGGAGGCAATCGCCGAGAACGGCAGCGAGATGGCGAGCAGCAGTGAAAACCGGGTGCGGGGCATGGGTGGATCTCCGTGGCGAGGTGGAAAGCCCGGTCACCATGCCGCCGCTCGAGTGAATCTTTCGTTTTCCCGGATAACAGGAGTGGCGACTCCGGCTGCGATGATCGTGGCCATGCCTGTCGATTGGCGGAGGCAGCTGGGCGGGTGCGCAAACGCTGCATCAGGGCGGCCTTCGCGGACCGGCCTGTTGCCACCCCTGCGCATCTGGAAGGGAATCGGAATTGGATTGTGATCGTCGGACAGGCAATGGAGCGCCGCAACGCGTGCCGCGATGGCGAAGCACCCTGCGGCCGCGGATACCGGTTGCTCCGGGGGGGCGCGTGGCCACTTTCTCGCGGTGGTTGAGGGGACGCCGGTGCGCCCAGCGGGATGTGCCTCTTGGCGAATAAAAAAACCGGGCGTAGAATCGCCCTCACCGTTTGGGGCGGTAGCTCAGCTGGGAGAGCGTCGCGTTCGCAATGCGAAGGTCGGGAGTTCGATCCTCCTCCGCTCCACCAAACACCCGCAAAGCGCCGCATCGGAAGATGCGGCGCTTTGCGTTTGCGTGTCTGCGCACGCGGTGTGTGGGCCTCTGGATGGCGTGGATGCCTTTGCCGAATCGGTCGTTTGGAATGGATTCGCGCGGATGTGAAAATTTTTGTGAAATTCGCTTGCCCAAATCGAAATGCATCCGTAATATGCACGTCCTCGCCGGCGACAACGCCAACGAGAAAAAAGTGGCCGAGTAGCTCAGTTGGTAGAGCAGGGGATTGAAAATCCCCGTGTCGGCGGTTCGATTCCGTCCTCGGCCACCATTCCATTAAAGCCTGCAGAAATGCGGGCTTTTTTGTTTTTCCATGTTGATGATGTCGCTGGCGTGGTACACCTGCCCCACGCTTGCGCCTGCGTAATCAGGGGATGCGCGCAGGTGCTTGTGTCGTAGCGGGACAGTGCCGCCAGCGGCGGGCAGCTGGCGACCGCGGATGGCTCAGAAGGGCCAGAAGCGCGGGATGAAGATCACGCCCAGAATCCAGAAGATCAGATTCAGCGGCAGGCCCACTTTGAGGAAGTCGGTGAAGCGGTAGCCGCCGGCGGTGTAGACCATGGTGTTGGTCTGGTAGCCGACCGGGGTGAGGAAGCTGGTCGAGGCCGAAAAGGTCACCGCGATCAGGAAGGGCGTGGCATCCACGCCCAGCATCTGCGCGGTGGAGATGCCGATCGGGGTCAGCAGCACGGCCGCCGCGGAGTTGCTCATCAGCTCGGCCAGCAGCAGGGCGACCAGGTACATCACCGCCAGCACCACATGCGGGCCGAGGTCGCGTACCAGTCCGATGGTGTGCTCGACGATGAAAGCGGCCGCTCCGCTCTGGCTCATCGCCACGCCCAGCGGCAGCAGGCCTGCCATCAGCACCACGATGCGCCAGTCCACAGCCTCGTAGACCTCATCGGCATGCAGGCAGCCTGCCAGGGTCATCGCCACCGCGCCGACCAGCGAGGTGATCGCGATCGGCATCCAGCCGATGGCCGAGATGCCGATCACCAGCGCCATCGTCACCAGCGCGAAGGGGCCGCGCCAGCCTTTGGGCTTGACCGCTTCACGTTCGGACAGCACCACCACGTCCGGATCGCGGCGCAGCGCACCGACCTCCGCGCTGGCGGTGATCAGCAGCAGGATGTCGCCAACATCCAGCCGCACATCCTTGAGTTTCTCGCGCAGCACTCCGCCACGACGCTGGATGGCCAGCACTACCGCGTTGTGGTTCCAGCTGCGGTCCAGCGCTTCCAGGGTGCGGCCAGCCGCGCGCGAGTTGGGCGCGATCATCACTTCGGTAACCACCTGCTCCACATCATCGAGCAGGCGGGCTTTGAACTTGAATTGCGAGTTGATCTCCAACCCGGCTTTGCGGGTGAATTCGACCAGCCTGGGCCAGTCGCCACGGGCGAGCAGGATGTCGTCTTCCTGCAGCGTCTGGGTCCGCGGTGACCACACTTTGTTCTTGCCGCGCAGCAGTTCCAGTACGAAAACGCCGTTGGCTTCGCCCAGCTTCATCTCTTCGATGGATTTTCCGATCAGGCGCGAGCCGGGCATCACCCGCAGTTCGGTGAGGAACTTGCCCAGCTCGTAGTGCTCCACGAACTCGGAGGTGCGGGTGTCGGGCAGCAGCCAGCGGCCGAAGATGAGCAGGTAGGTGCAGCCGGCGGCCAGGCAGATCAGGCCCAGCGGCGTGAATTCGAACATGCTGAAGCCGGGGTGGCCCAGATCCTTGGCGATGCCGTTGACCAGCAGGTTGGTCGAGGTGCCCACCAGCGTGCACACGCCGGCCATCTGCGAGACAAAGGACAGCGGAATCAGCGCTTTGGAAGCCGGCATGCCGATCCGGGCGGTGGCGGTGATCACCAGCGGCATGAATACCGCCACGACGGCGGTGTTGTTCACGAACGGCGCGATCAGCGCCAGCACCGCGAACAACAGCAGCAGGAACAGAAAGGGAGACCGGGTCCGACTGAACAGCCAGCCGATGCCGGAGAGCGCGCCGCTGTTTTGCAGGCCTGCGGCCAGGACGAACATGGCAGCGACGGTGATGGTTGCCGGGTTGCTGAAGCCACTGAGCGCCTGCTGCGGGCTGACCAGATCGAGCAGGGCCAGTGTGGCCAGCACCAGGACAGCCACCATGTCCATGCGCAGCTTTTCGGTGGCGAACAGATAGACGGCAACCACCGTGATGCCGATGACCATCAGGATCTGGAACGTCATACAGCCGGGTCTCCGTGAGTCATCCGGTTCCGATGGGAGTTGTTGCGAGGAAGCCGGTGAAGCCTGGGGGACTGCGTAGAGGTGGGCGCAGTCCGATCGTGGCGCATGACGCGGGCTGCGCGAGAGCCCGCGCCGGTAGAGGCGATCAACGCGCCGGCAACAGCGGGCGCAAGACCGGCTCCAGCTGTATCTTGCGCCAGCCATCGAGCGCCGCCGGCCACTGGCCGCTTTCCAGCAGGGCCTCCAGGTGCTTGCGGGAGGCCAGCAGGCCATCAGGCAGGCCCAGTGCGGCCGCGTGGCTGGCGACGGCCTCCTGCAGCCGCTTCAGTGCGGCCTTGTTGCTGTCGCTTGGTGCCAGCGGCTGCGGTGCCAGGGCCTCGTCGTCCAGTGGCGTGTTCAGGGCCTGCCAGACAGCCTGGGCCAGTTTGCGCGGCGCTTTGGGAAAACGGTCGAACAGTCGCAGCATCGCCTCGTAATCGGACGGCGGTGTGCGCGCCAGCGTGGTGGCGACTTCATTGTCGAGAATCCAGCTGCGCGGCTTGTCGCTCTGCCGGGCCTGGCGGTCACGCCAGCGCAGCAGACGCAGCAGGCGCAGCTGGGCCTCGGGCTCGAGGAACTGCGCCGCGCGCATCGACAGGTGCGGCCATTGTTCGCTGTCATCGGCCTCGACATTGGTGATCATCCGCTCGCCGTCCTCCTCCAGCCAGCTGCGCCGATCCAGCGCCTGCAGCCTGGTGTCGATTGCATCGTGCAGTGCGAACAGGTATTCCACGTCGTCGGCCGCATATTCCAGCTGTGCGGGCGAGAGCGGGCGGCGCATCCAATCCGAGCGGGTCTCGCCCTTGGGCAGGGTGACGCCGGTGATCTCGGCCACCAGTTTCTGGTAGCCCATGCCGCCGCCGATGCCGGCCAGTGCCGCGCCGAGCTGGGTGTCGAACAGCGGTCGCGGCATCGCATCGCAGGCGCACTTGAAGGCGACCAGGTCTTCGCTGGCGCTGTGCATGATCTTGAGGATGCCGGTATCGGTCAGCCAAGGGCGCAGGGCCTCGGTCATGCCGGGAATCAGCGGATCGATCAGCAGGATTTCCTCGCCCACGGCCATCTGCACCAGCGCCAGCTGCGGCCAGTAGGTGCGCTCGCGGATGAATTCGGTATCCAGCCCGATCCGGCCGGGTCGCTGGCGGTAACGTTCTTCAAGTTCCGCCGGGTGTTTGATCCAATAAGCCACGTGGTGTCCGTCAACTGCAGGGTTTGCTCAGGCAGGCGAGAATAGCCTAACGTCGATTCGTCCCGTGATCCGGGACAGGAATGGGAGGAAGTTTGCGTACTACCGGCCAGCTGATCTGCATGGCACTGCTTGCAGCCGTGACCTGCGGCGCGTGTACGCCTCAGGCGCCCGGCACAGCGGCACGGAACCAGGAGCGCGGCGTGACATCAGCGCCCGCACCACCGGCCGAAGCAGGGCCTGCCTTGCCGACGCAGGCCGAGCCCGAGCGCGCGACGGTGGAGGCAACGCCGCTTCCGGTGTGGATGCCGTCGGTGCCGGAGTTGACGCCGGAAATGGTGGACAAGGCCCGTCGCCAGGCCGATGCGGCCTTGGCCCAGGGGCACCTGTATGACAGCGCCGAGGCGGCAGTGCCGTTGTATCTGGCGGTGCTGGCGGTCAAGCCCAGGGATGCCAGGGCGAGGCGCGGACTGGACAAGGCGCGGCAGCTGCTGCGGTCCCAGGCGATGGAGCTGATGGCGCGTCCGGATGACCAGCGGCAGGCCTTGGCCGAGGCGGCCGAGCGGGTGAGTGTGGCGATCGCGTTGGCGCCGGAAGGCAAGGCCGAGCAGGCGCTGCAAGCGCAGATCCAGCAGGCACGGCGGGTGCTGGCGCTCAACCGCGCCGGCGAAGCGGCGTTGCGGCGCGACCAGCTGGGGGAGGCCGGTGGCGGTGCATTGGGCTCTTTCCGGGCGGCGCTGGCGCTGGCGCCGGAGGACAGCCGGGCCTTGCAGGGTATTGCCGCGGTGCAGAGCGGGCTGATCCGGCGCGCGGAACTGGCCGCCACCCGCGCCGATTTCGACGCCGCCGCGGCCTGGTTGGACAAGGCGGGCAAGGTTCGCGGCGGGCCGACGCTGGTCGATGCGCAGGCGCGCATCGAGGCGATGCGGGCGGCGCAGCTGGCGGCCCTGCGCGACGGCGGTCTGCGGGATCTGAGCTCGCCGCAGGGGCTGAAGGCGGCGCGCGAAAAACTCGAGCAGGCGCTGCGCATCGCGCCGCCGGGGGATCCGACCGTGGCGATATTGCGGCAGCGGATCGATCTGGTCGCGCACTACGGCAGTTTCCGTCCCGGGCAGGTGTTTTCCGATGCCTTGCAGGGAGGCGGACGCGGGCCGCAGATGATCGTGGTTCCGCATGGGGGCTTCCAGATGGGCGCGGGCGATGCCGAACCGGGCGCCAGCGATGCCGAACGTCCGCAGCATTACGTGCGCTTTGATCGCGGCTTTGCCCTGTCGATCACCGAAGTGACCGTGGCCGAATTCGGCCGCTTCGTCGAGGCGGCCAAGGCGCGCCCGCGGGCCACCCGGCGCGGCCATTCGGTGGTCTATGACGAGCGCAGCGGCAATTTTGTCCGACGCAGTGGCGTGGACTGGCGTTCGGACTACAACGGTGCGCCGGCCAAGCCTGGCAACCCGGTGATGCATGTCAGCGTGCGCGACGCCGAGGCTTACGCCGCGTGGCTGTCCGAACAGACCGGGCGCTATTACCGCTTGCCCAGTGAGGCCGAATTCGAGTATGCGCTGCGGGCCGGAACCAGCGGCCGTTACCCGTGGGGTAATGCCGGGGTGCCGCCGCCGTTGTCGGGCAACTTCACCGGCAGCGAGGATGTTTCGCCCAGCGGACGCCACTGGAACAACGCCTTCGTCGGCTATGGCGACGGTTTCTGGGGGGCGGCGCCGACAGCCAGCTTCCAGCCCAATGGCTGGGGATTGCACGACATGGCCGGAAATCTCAGTGAATGGGTGGCCGACTGCTGGCACGCCAGCTACCGCCGTGCGCCAGCCGACGGTGCGGCCTGGTACAACCCCGGCTGCCGGCAAAGGGTGATCCGCGGTGGCAACTGGGCCAATGCGCCGGAACAGACGCGGGCGGCATGGCGGCAGTCGCAGGATTCGGATGTGACCTCGGCCCGGATCGGCTTCCGGCTGGTGCGCGGCATTTGACGTGGCCGGTGCGGTGGGGCGGGTTACCATCGGCCCCGACCAACCGCTCCTCACGGGAACTTCCACATGCGACAGGATCCTTTCGGCAGTCAGGGCAACCGCCGGCAGCGCCGCGGTGGCGGGCTGTTCGGCAATATCCGCTGGGTGGTGCTGCTGGGTTTTGCCATCTATGGCGGCTGCTATTACCTGGGCAACCGCTCGGTTGATCCGTACACCGGCGAGAAGGTACTGATCGACAGCACGCTCGATGCCTGCCAGGAAAAGGCGCTGGGCCTGCAGGCCTACCAGGAGATCCTGTCGCAGGAGCGGCCGGTCGATCCGAACGCGCAGATCTCCCAGCAGGTGCGGGAAATCGCCCGGCGCCTGATCGCCAAGGTGGATGTGGTGGAAACCGCGCTGGCGCAGGAGCACGGCCTGCAGCCGCAGCACTTCGCGCGCGATTTCGACTGGGAAGTGAACGTGCTGCAGTCCGACCAGGCCAATGCGTTCTGCCTGCCGGGTGGCAAGATGGCCGTATATACGGGGCTGATTCCGGTGGCGCAGAACAGCGACGCGCTGGCGGTGGTGATGGGCCACGAGATCGCCCACGCGCTGCTGCGCCACGGTGCCCAGCGGATGGCCCAGCAGAAGCTGACCCAGATCGGCCAGATGGCCGGTGCGGCCAGCGGCATGGACGCGCAACAGCAGCAGATGATGATGTCGGCGATGGGCTACGGCTATCTGCTGCCGTACGCGCGTTCGCATGAAACCCAGGCCGATGAGGTCGGGCTGATGCTGGCGGCGGCGGCCTGCTTCAACCCCGAAGAGGCGGTGCCGTTGTGGGAGCGCATGGGCCAGGCCAGTGGCGGGCAGGCACCGCCGGAATTCTCCTCCACCCACCCCAATCCCGGCACCCGTATCCAGAACCTGGGTGCGCTGATGCCCAAGGCGATGGCCTATCGCCAGCAGTTCTGCAGCGAAGAGCGCGCGGTGCGGCAGTAAGTCCGGTTCGCCGCCGCGCAATGCAGAACGCCGGGCTGCAATGCCGGCGTTCCGTGTTTCGGCACCGCGCGGCGGGCTCAGTGGTTGCTGTTGCCGGATTCCACGCGCAAAGGCACGTGGCCGTCGGCCAGGCGGGCCTGCACACGGTCCCCGGGCTGGAGCTGATCGACACTGCGCACCAGTGCGCCATCGTCGCTGCGGGTGAGGATCGAATAGCCCCGGGCCACGGTGGCCAGTGGGCTGACCGCCTCCAGTGAGCGGGCGATGCCGCGCAGACGCAGCGCATCACGCTGCAGCTGGCGCGCCATTGCCGCCTGCACGCGTGGCGCCAGTGCAGCCAGTCTTTCCGTGAGCGCGGCCAGCCGGCGTTGCGGCTGGGTGGCGCGCAGGATCGCGGCGCTGTTGGCAAGGCGGGCCTGGCGGCGCTCCTGCTGCTGTCGCCAGGCCGCATCCAGGCGGGCGAACGCAGCCTCCTGCCGGTGGCGCAGCAGGTCCAGCCGGGCCTGCGGGCTGTGCGTCTGCAGCCGCAGCGCGGCACGGTCGGCGCGCTGCATCGCCTGGCCCAGCGCATGCGTCTGCAGCTGGGTCAGACGCTGCGCCAGCCGGCGCAGGCGCACGGTGAGATCACGCTGGTCCGGCACCAGCAGCTCGGCGGCCACCGAAGGGGTGGGGGCCCGCAGGTCGGCGGCGAAATCCGTCAGGCTGAAATCCGTTTCATGGCCCACCGCCGAGACCACCGGCGTGTTGCTGGCGGCAATGGCGCGTGCCAGCTGTTCGTCGTTGAATGCCCACAGATCTTCCAGTGAGCCGCCGCCGCGGGTCAGCAGGATCACGTCGTAGCGGCCGCTGGCATCGGCCTTGCGCAGCAGCGAGGTGATCTGCGCGGCGGCGGTGTCGCCCTGCACCAGCGACGGCAGCAGTTCCACCTCCAGCAGCGGAAAGCGTCGGGCCAGCACGCTCAGCACGTCGCGCACCGCCGCGCCACTGGGCGAGGTGATCACCGCCAGGCGTCGCACATGGGCCGGCAGCGCGCGCTTGCGTGCCGGATCAAACAGGCCTTCGGCTTCCAGCCGCGCTTTCAGCTCGTCATAGGCGCGCCGCAACGCGCCTTCGCCGGCTTCTTCCATGTGATCCAGGATCAGCTGGTAGTCGCCGCGTGCTTCATACAGAGTGAGCCGGCCGCGCACCAGCACGCGCAGGCCTTCGCGTGGCACAAATTTCAGCCACTGGCTTTTGGGCTTGAACATCGCCGCACGCACCTGCGCGCGGGCGTCCTTCAGGGTGAAATACAGGTGTCCGGAGGCTGGCCGGCTGACATTGCCCAGCTCGCCTTCCACCCATACCAGCGGAAACGCGCTTTCCAGCAGGTCGCGCGCCAGCGTGTTGAGCTGGTTGGGGGTCAGGATGTCGGCACTGCGTTCCATGGATCAGGCGTTGGAGCGTTGAAGCGGGCGGTCATGGTCGCATGGAAGCTGCTTGCGACTCACGGCGGTCCCATGCCGGCGCTTTCGGTGTGACGCTGCAGTGCCCACTGCACGTGCTCGCGGACCAGGGCGGAGGCGTGCTCGCGACGTTGCTCCAATGCCTGTTTCGCGGCGGGTGAGGGCGTGGCATTGCCCAACGCCACGGCGATATTGCGCAGCCAGCGCTCATGGCCGCTGCGACGGATCGGGCTGCCTTCGGTGCGGCGCAGGAATTCGTCTTCCTCCCAGGCAAACAGCTCCGGCAAGGTGGCGGTGTCGAGGTTGTTGCGGGCGCGGAAATCCGGCTCGTCGGTGCGACGGGCGAACTTGTTCCACGGGCAGACCAGCTGGCAGTCATCGCAGCCGTAGATGCGGTTGCCCATCAGTGGACGCATTTCCAGGGGAATCGCGCCTTCATGTTCGATGGTCAGGTAGGAGATGCAGCGGCGCGCGTCCAACCGGTGCGGGGCGATGATGGCGGCGGTCGGGCAGACGTCGATGCAGCGCGTGCAGGTGCCGCAATGCGCGCTGGCCGGCGCATCCACCGGCAACGGCAGGTCCACGTAGATCTCGCCGAGGAAGAACCACGAGCCGCCGTTGCGGTCGATCAGGCAGGTGTGTTTGCCGATCCAGCCCAGCCCGGCATTGCGCGCCAGAGCGCGTTCCAGCACCGGCGCCGAATCGACGAACACCCGGTAGCCGAACGGGCCGATCTCGCCGGCGATGCGTTCGGCCAGCTTCTGCAGGCGGTTGCGCATCAGCTTGTGGTAGTCGCGGCCCAGCGCGTAGCGGGCGACATAGGCGCGCTCGGCATCATCGAGCGTGGCCCAGGCTGCGGCATCGTCCTTGTGGCCGTAATCCAGCCCCACCGAGATCACCCGCACCGTGCCGGGCAGCAGCTCCTGTGGCCGGGCGCGCATCGTGCCATGGCGGGCCATCCATTCCATCGTTCCGTACAGCCCCTTGCCCAGCCAGTCGGCCAGGTGCGCCTCATCCTCGCCCAGCGCGATGCCACTGATGCCACAGCGCTGGAAGCCCGCCTCGCGGGCGAGCTGGTGGATGCGCAGCGACAGCTGCGCCGGATTGACGGTGAAAGCGGCTTCAGACATGTGGCAAGTATAGAATCCGGGGCATGGACGAGCCTGTCGAACTGTTCGATACCGTCGCCGCCGGGCGCATTGATGTCCAGGCCACCGCGCTGCTGGGCGGCGATGGCTATGTGTTGATGCAGCGTGCCGGACAGGCGGCCTGGCAGTGCGTGTTGCAGCATTGGCCGCAGGCGCGGCGGCTCGTGGTGGTGTGCGGCCCGGGCAACAACGGTGGCGATGGATACGTGCTGGCGCGTCTGGCGCGCCAGTCCGGGCGCGAAGTCAGCGTGTTGCATCCGCGCGGTGCCGCTCCACGTAGCGCGCTGGCGCAGCGTGCCTGTACCGATTATCTGGCTATCGGCGGTCACGTCGAGGTATCGCCCGATTGCCTGCGGCAGGCCGAGTTGATTGTCGATGCGCTGTACGGGATCGGCTTCAGCCGTGCGCCGGAAGCGGCGGATGCGGCGCTGATCGCGGCGATCAACGCCGCCGGCGTGCCGGTACTGGCGCTGGATGTGCCCAGTGGTGTGGATGCCGACAGTGGCAAGGTTCCGGGTGAAGCGGTCCGCGCCGGGCGGGTGCTGCAGTTCATCGTCGCGCACCGCGGTTTGTACACCGGAACGGCCCTGGAGTTTGCGGGCCAACGGCTGCTGGCGGATCTGGACTTGCCGCCGCCGGCGCTGGACGGTATCGCTGCCAGCGTGCAGCGCTGGTCGAAACCGGCGCTGTCGCAGTACCTGCCGCGGCGGCGGCTCAATACCCACAAGGGCGAGTCCGGGCATGTGCTGTGCGTGGGCGGCAACCACGGTGCAGGTGGCGCGGTGATGCTGGCGGCCGAGGCGGCCTTGCGCAGTGGTGCGGGCCTGACCAGCGTGGCGACCCGTGGCGTGCATGTGGCGCCGCTGCTGGCACGGTGCCCGGAGGCGATGGCACATGGCATCGAAAATATCGCCGGGCTGGATGCTCTGCTGGCGCGTGCGAGTGTGGTGGCATTGGGGCCCGGGCTGGGCCAGGACGCGTGGGCGCAGGCGCTGTACGCGGCGGTGCTGGCCAGCGGCAAGCGGCTGGTGGTCGATGCCGATGCCTTGAATCTGCTCGCACTCGAGCCACGTCCGCTGCCGCAGGCCGTCCTGACCCCGCATCCGGGCGAGGCCGCGCGCTTGCTGGGAACCGATACCGCCAGCGTGCAGCAGGATCGCTTCGCCGCGGCGCAGGCGCTGGCCGGGCGTTACTCGGCGGTCGTGGTACTCAAGGGCGCCGGTACTGTGGTGGCCAGCCCCGGACAATTGCCGCGAGTGATCGCCGCCGGCAACCCGGGCATGGCGGTGGGGGGCATGGGGGATCTTTTGACCGGCGTCATTGCCGCGTTGTGCGCGCAGGGCCTGGCGTTGTTCGATGCCGCCAGCACCGGTGCCCTGCTGCATGCACTGGCCGGGGATGTGGCCGCACTGGACGGGGAGCGCGGGCTGCTGCCGCGTGATCTGTTGCCGCACCTGCGGGCGCTGGCCAATCCATAATGGCGACCATGATCGAACTGATTCTTCCTGACAGCGAAAGCACCGACCGGCTCGGGCAGGCGTTGGCGCAGACCCGGCCGGCACAGGCGGTGGTCCATCTGCAAGGCGACCTGGGCGCGGGCAAATCCACCCTGGCGCGCGCGCTGTTGCGTGCCCTGGGGGTGCAGGGCGCGATCCGCAGCCCGACCTACACCCTGATCGAGCGTTATCCGCTGGCAACCGGCGAGGCGTGGCATCTGGACCTGTACCGGATCGGCAATGCGGGCGAGCTGGATTTCCTCGGGCTGGACGAAGGCAGCGCCGATCTGTGGCTGGTCGAATGGCCCGAGCGCGGGGCCGGCGGCCTGCCGCCGGTGGATCTGGTGATCGGGCTGGAAATCGCCGGCCACGGTCGCCGCGCCCGGTTGCGGGCACACAGCCCGGCCGGTGAATCGTGGCTGCAGCGGTTGAGTGAAATGGCCGACTTGCAGTCGCTTCCTGCCCTCTGACAACAGAAAGGTGCGGCAGGTGGCGGATTATTAAAGGAAAAGTATTGCAATTGCCGGAATGCGGTGATTGAATCCGGGCATGACTACGGGAAACCCGCTGTTCGCACTGTCGCTTGCTGTCGCCGGGCTCTGCTCGGCTGCGGTACCTGCGTGGGCGGGCGAGATCCGTGGAGTAGGGCTGCACAGCGGTAGTACCGGTACCCGGGCCGAAATCCAGCTGGCCGGGGGGGGCAGCTACAAGACCCTGAGCCTGTCCGCACCGAACCGCCTGGTCGTCGATTTTCCGGATTCCAGCGCTGTACGTGACCTCAAGCTGCCCGCTGCGACCGGCGTGGTCACCGCAGTGCGTACCGGCACTCCGACTCCGGGCACGTTCCGTGTGGTGTTCGATCTGGCCGAGTCGGTCGCGCCGTTCAAGCCCCGGATGCAGGGGCAGGGCGCGGAGTCCACGTTGCTGATCGAATGGCCGGGCGAAGCACCGGCGCGCGCTGTGGCCGCGAGTTCTGCGCCAGTTGCGCCCGCGGCACCCGCCAGCACGCCAGTACAAAACAGTGTGGATCCCCGTGCCGAGGCCGCCCGGGCTACCGCCGTACTGACCGCCGCGGTGCGCCAGCAGGCCACCTCGCCTGCGCCGGCCGTGGTTGTCAATGCAACCCCTGCACCTGTCGCCGTCAGCGCGCCGCAGAGCCAACCCTCATCGCCGGCGGCGATTCTCAATGGCCAGGGCGCAGCCGTCCCCACCACCATTGCCACTGGCAAGCCGGGCCCCGTCCCGACCGCGCAAGCCGCTGCTGCGGCCGCACCGGAGGTGGCTGCCGCAACTGCGCCGCGCCCCGTGATGCCCAGCGATGCCTCGCGTATCCGCATGCAGCCGGGTATGCGCGCCCTGGTGGTGGCGATCGACCCCGGACATGGTGGCCAGGATCCCGGTGCGATCGGCCCGACCGGCAAGCGCGAGAAGGACGTGACCTTGGCCGTGGCGCGTGAACTGGCGCGGCAGGTCAATGCCACGCCCGGACTGCGCGCGTTCCTGACCCGCGATACCGACGTATTCATCCCGTTGCCGCACCGCGCCCAGCGGGCCCGTGCGGCCAAGGCCGACATCTTCATCTCGATCCACGCCGATGCGGCTGAAAACCGCTCGGCCACCGGGTCCTCGGTGTATGTGCTCTCCACCAAGGGCGCGTCCTCGCAGCGCGCCCGCTGGCTGGCGGACAAGGAAAACGCGGCCGACCTGATCGGCGGCGTCAGCCTCAACCGCACCGAAGGCACCCTGGCCAACGTGCTGCTGGATCTGGCCCAGAGTGGCAACATGAAGGCCTCCGAGGACGCGGGCAATCACGTGCTCAGTGGCCTCAAGCGCATCGGCAAAAACCACAAGCCGAACATCGAGCGGGCCAACTTCGCCGTGCTGCGGACCTCGGATATGCCGGCGATGCTGGTGGAAACGGCCTTCATCTCCAATCCGGATGAAGAGCGCCGGCTGATCGATCCGGCCTACCAGCGCAGTATCGCCAGCGCGGTGCTCGATGGCGTGCACACTTTCTTCAGTCGCCAACCGCCGCCGGGTACGCTGTTCGCCGCCCGCGCCCAGGCGGAAATGGATGCCTCCGCCGGCACCGTGGCCGGCGGCAGCAAGTAAGCCTTCGCCGGTGTCTGTTCAAACGGCTGCCCTCGGGCGGCCGTTTGCCGTTTAACGGCGCTGCCGACAGGGCTGCAAAGTCCGCTTGCGGCGCGGTGGGCTGGCCGGGCTCGGCTATCATCTGCGCATGCATGATGTCAGCCTGATTTCCTCCCGACTTCCCTCATCGACCTTGACTGTGGCGTGCGCTACCGGCGGTGCGGTATGAACTCGATCCGTCCGCTGCCGGAGATCCTGATCAACCAGATCGCCGCCGGCGAAGTGGTCGAACGGCCCGCATCGGTGGTCAAAGAACTGGTCGAGAACGCGCTCGACGCCGGTGCCACCCGCGTCGATATCGATCTTGAAGAAGGCGGGGTGCGCCTGATCCGCATCCGTGACAACGGCGGTGGCATTGCCGCCGAGCAGTTGCCGCTGGCGGTGTCGCGCCATGCCACCAGCAAGATCGCCAGCCTGGATGATCTAGAATCGGTGGCGACACTGGGTTTCCGCGGGGAGGCGTTGCCATCGATCGCCTCGGTCAGCCGCTTCACCCTGGCCTCGCGGCGCGCCGCTGATGAGCATGGCGCCGCCTTGCAGATCGAAGGCGGCACGCTGGGTGAAGTGATGCCGCGTGCGCATGCGCCGGGCACCACCGTGGAGGTGCGCGAGCTGTTCTACAACGTGCCGGCACGGCGCAAGTTCCTGCGCGCCGAGCGCACCGAGCTGGGCCATATCGAAGAGTGGCTGCGTTCGCTGGCATTGGCGCGGCCGGATGTCGAGCTGCGGGTCTCGCACAACGGCAAGGCCTCGCGCCGCTACAAGCCCGGCGACCTGTATTCGGATGTCCGTCTCGCCGAGACACTGGGCGAGGATTTCGCCCGGCAGGCGTTGCGGGTGGACCACAGCGCCGCCGGCCTGCGCCTGCACGGCTGGATCGCCCAACCGCAGTATTCGCGCGCCAGTGCCGACCAGCAGTACCTGTACGTCAACGGTCGCCCGGTGCGCGACCGCAGCGTCAGCCATGGGGTGAAGATGGCCTATGGCGACGTGCTCTATCACGGCCGGCAGCCGGCGTATGTGCTGTTTCTGGAACTGGACCCGGCGCGGGTGGATGTCAATGTGCACCCGGCCAAGCACGAAGTGCGCTTCCGCGATGCGCGGCTGATCCACGATTTCGTCTATCGCACGCTCAAGGAGGCGCTGGCTGAAACCCGCGCGGGCATGGAACCTGGTGCGATCGCGCCGTCGCATCCGGCCGATGCGGTCGGGCAGGGGGCCGCGCCGGCAGGTTATGGCGGCGGCTACGTGCTGGGCCGTCCGCCGGGCAGCGCGGGTGCAGGAAGCAGTGGCAACTGGCAGGCACAGCAATCGCCGCTTGGCCTGCAGGTGGCCGAGGCGCCTTCGGCCTATGCGGCGCTCTACTCCTCGCCTGCAGCCGGCATTGTGCCGGCCGTCGGCGAGGCTGGTCCGGCTTTGCCGCCGACCGCCGGCGACAGTGGCGTGCCGCCGTTGGGCTACGCCATCGCCCAGCTGCACGGCATCTACATCCTGGCCGAGAACGCTGAAGGGCTGATCGTGGTGGACATGCATGCCGCGCACGAACGTATCGGCTACGAACGCCTGAAAGCCGCCCATGACGGTATCGGCCTGCACGCGCAGCCGTTGCTGGTGCCGATCACCCTGGCGGTGGGCGAGCGCGATGCCGATACCGCCGAGCGCGAAGCGGCCACGCTGGCCGAACTCGGCTTCGAGATCACCCGCTCCGGGCCGGGTTCACTGCATGTGCGCAGCATTCCTGCACTGCTGGCCAGAGCCGAGCCGGAAGGCCTGTTGCGCGATGTGCTCACCGATCTGCGCGAGCACGGCCAGAGCCGGCGTATCGCCAGTGCCCGCGACGAGCTGCTCTCGACGATGGCCTGCCATGGCGCGGTACGCGCCAACCGGCGGCTGAGCTTGCCGGAAATGAACGCGCTGTTGCGCGATATGGAAATCACCGAGCGTTCCGGGCAATGCAATCACGGCCGTCCGACCTGGGCGCGCTTTTCTCTGGTTGAAATTGATCGCTGGTTCCTGCGGGGGCGTTGAAGATGAAACATTGGGGGGGCGCGGCACTGATCGCCGCGATGCTGTTGGCCGGTTGCGGCGGCAAGGACGAGGACCGCGGGCACACCGCGCCGAAGCCCGATGCCGGGTTCGTGCGTGACAACCAGTTGTGGCGGGAGCAGCGCCTGACCGAGCTGCTGGCGGTCGATGGCTGGACCAGCCTGGTCGGCCTGCACTGGCTGGAGCTCAAGGCGCATTACATCGGCAGTGGCAGCACCAGCGGCATCCGCCTGGCGGTGGGGCCGCCGCGCATGGGCATGGTGTCCCGCGAAGGCGAGGCGCTGTGGTTCACCCCTGAGCCGGGCGTAAGCCTGCAGGTGGACGGGGTGCCGGTGAAAGGCCGCATCCGCTTCCACAGCGATGACGCCGCCGAGCCGACGTTGATCCAGTTCGATGACGGCAAAGGCACGTTGAGCCTGATCCATCGTGGCAGCCGCTATGCGCTGCGGGTCAAACATGCCGATGCGCCGGCGCGTGCGGGCTTTGGCCATCTGGACTATTGGGCGCAGGATCCGGGCTGGCGTATCACCGCCCGCTTCGTGCCGCACGATGCCGGCAAAAGTCTGCCGATCGTCGATATCACCGGGACAACCACGCAGCAGGCCAACGCCGGCGCGGTCGAATTCGAGCGTGATGGCCGCACCTGGCGGCTGGAGGCGCTGGGCGAACCCGGCCGGCCGCTGCAGATCATTTTCGCCGACCGCACCAGTGGCCGTGGCAGCTATGCCGCCGGCCGTTACATCGACCTGGAGGTGCCGGATGCTGACAGCCAGGTGGTAATCGACTTCAATCGCGCCTACAACCCGCCGTGTGCGTTCACGCCGTTTGCGACCTGTCCATTGCCGCCGCCGGAGAATCGCATGGACCTGCTGGTCGAGGCGGGCGAGAAAGCCTATGTGAAACCCAAGCAGGAGACGGCAGGATGAAATGGATGACGCGCGCGGGGCTGCTGCTGGCAACCACGATGCTGCTGGTTGCGCCATTGGCTGCAATCGCCCGGCAGGCCGAGCCGGTTGCGAAGGCGGCGCAGGCACCACCGGTGCCGTTGCTGTGGAAGGTCAGTGGCGCGCAAGGCAGCGCGGTGTACCTGCTGGGTTCCTTCCACATGCTCAAACCCACCGACTATCCCGTGTCGGCGGACGTGGACGCGGCGTTTTCCGCTTCCCGACGGCTGCTGTTCGAGCTCTCGCCCGAGGAGATGGGCTCGCCGCAGCTGGCAACGCAGATGCTGCAGGCGGCGCTGCGACGTGACGGGCGCCAGCTCAAGGATGATCTTGATGACGCCACCTGGCAGCAGCTGCAGGCCTGGGCGGCCGATAACAACATGCCCGTCGAGCGGCTGGCAGGCCTCAAGCCATGGTTTGTGGGCCTGACCATCAGCATCGCGCAGATGGCCCGGCAGGGGCTGGATCCGCAATCAGGCCTGGACCGGCATCTGATGGAGCGCGCCGCGAAGGCCGGCAAGCCGACCGATGGACTGGAGAGCGCCGCCGCGCAGATCAGCATGCTCGACGGCATGAGCGTCGAGGAGCAGCGCCAGTTGCTGCGCGAAGCGCTGGAGCAGGCCGATGAGGGGGATGCCCAAAGCCGGCGACTGCATGATGCCTGGCGTCGCGGCGATGACGGGGTGTTGTGGCGCGACATGGCCGCGCAGATGAAGCGGCAGTATCCGGAGCTGTATCGGCGGATCAATGTGGAGCGCAACGATGCTTGGCTGCCCTTGCTGCAGCCCTGGTTGCAGCAAGGGCAGGGCGACACACTGGTGGTGGTGGGCGCGTTGCACCTGCTCGGCAGTGATGGCGTGGTCGAGAAGCTGCGCGCGCGCGGCTACAAGGTCGAGCGGATCTGTTCGGCGTGCAAGCCGGCCAAGCGCTGAATCATCTGCAGATCAGATACAAAAAGGCCGACGCTTGCGTCGGCCTTTTTGATGCGGGTCAGCGGCTGCTGCGCGATTTGTTGCCCGTGGCGCCTGGCGGTGGATCGGCCGGCTTGTTGGAGGCGGCCGGAGGGCGGCCGAAACCGCCTCCCATGTTGCGCTGGAATTCCTGCCACAGCTCTAGGTTGCGCTCGGTGAGCTGGTTCATCATCGCCCACGGCGTCTGCCCGAGCAGGTTGCCCATCTGCTGGCGGAATTGCTGCTGCTGGTCCAGGAACACCTGCATGCTGCGCTCCAGATAGTTGCCCATGAAGCCCTGCAACGAATCGCCGTAAAAACGGATCAACTGGCTCAACAGCTGCGTGGACAGCATCGGCTCACCGTCCTGCTCCTTGTCGGCGATGATCTGCAACAGGACCGAGCGGGTCAGGTCTTCACCGCTCTTGGCGTCACGGACTTCAAAGGTCTCGCCATCCAGGATCAGCTGCCGCACATCTTCGATGGTGATGTAGCTGGAAATCTCGGTGTCGTAGAGCCGACGGTTGGGGTACTTCTTGATGATGCGGGTCGCAGCCATTAAGCAGTCACTCGTCACGGTATGGGCGCAGCATGGCGCAGTGCAGCAGGGCTTGCAACCGCCAAACGTACGGGTTGCAAAGGCCGGCGAATTGTTATTTGTTGCGCAGCAAGGAATGCGGTCATCGTGCAGCAAGGGGTGGAGGCTTACCAGCCCATGTGGTGGCCGCCGTTGATATCCAGGTTCGAGCCGGTGATCCAGGCTGCCTCTTCGGCCACCAGAAACGCCACCGCGTAGGCGATCTCCTCCGGCTTGCCCAGGCGCCCGGTGGGGATGTCGGCGATGATTTTGGCGCGGACCTCCTCGGGCACCGCCATCACCATGTCGGTGGCCACATAGCCGGGGGAAATGGTGTTGACGGTGATGCCGAAACCGGCGTTCTCGCGTGCCAGGGAAATGGTGAAGCCGTGCATGCCGGCCTTGGCTGCGGCGTAGTTGGCCTGGCCGTACTGGCCCTTCAGGCCGTTGATCGAGCTGATCTGGATCACCCGGCCCCAGCCGCGTTTGCGCATGCCTTCAATCACCGGGCGGGTGACGTTGAACACCGAGTTGAGGTTGGTGTTGATCACGTCGTGCCACTGCTCGGCACTCATGCGATGGAAGGTGGTGTCGCGGGTGATGCCGGCGTTGTTGATCAGGATCTCCACCGGACCGAGCGCCGCCTCCACCGAATCGATCAGCCTGCGACCGCTGGCGGGGTCGGCCACGTCGCCTTCGAACAGCGCGATGTCATATCCCTTGGCCTGCATCTTCTGCTGCCACTGCTGCGCCTTTTCGGCATTGCGGAAATTGCTGGCGACCCGGTGTCCCTGGTCGGCAAGGCGCTGGCAGATGGCGGAACCGATGCCGCCGGTACCACCGGTGACCAGTGCAACGCGGGATGTCATGGGGTGTGCTCCAGGGCGGATTCGCAGGGGAGCGGGTGATTCTAATGAAACCGCGCTCACGCCGGGTGCGAATCGACGGCGATCAAGCCGCTCTTGCGCAGCTGTGCCGGTTCAAACCCCGCAACGGCCTGTTGCAGCAGCTCCGGCAGCGTGACCGCCGCCTCGATCCTGGCCGGCTGCTGGCCCAGTGCCGCCCACAGCCAGCGCAATACCGGTAACGGCTGATCGGCGTTCACCGGCAGCGCGGCCAGGGACTTTGAGAGCTTGTGGCCGTCGCTGCCCATTACCAGCGGCAGGTGCAGGTAAGCGGGTGTCGGCAGGCCCAGCGCCCGTTGCAGGAGGATCTGCCGCGGCGTGGAGTCGATCAGGTCGGCGCCACGCACCACGTGGCTGATGCCCTGGTCGGCGTCGTCCACCACCACCGCCAGCTGGTACGCCCAGCAGCCATCGGCACGCAGCAGGACGAAGTCACCGACCTCCCTATCCACCTGCTGTTCAATCCGGCCTTGCAGGGCATCTTCGAAGGCGATGCGGCTGCCGTCCGGCACGCGCAGACGGATGGCCGGATGGGGGCGCATCTGGCTGGCCACGCAATGGCGGTGGATGCCATGTTGCATGCCCAGATCGGCCCGGCTGCAGTGGCAGTAGAAGGCCTTGCGTTGTGCGAGCAGGGTGTTGATCGCCGCGCGATAGAGGGGGTGCCGCCTGCTCTGGTACTGCACCGGCGCGTCGGACACCAAGCCGAAAGCCGTGAGGGTGGCCAGTTGCCGGTCGGCCGCACCGGCAACCTCGCGGGGCGGGTCCACGTCCTCGATCCGCACCAGCCATTGGCCTGCCGCATGGCGGGCCAGCAGCCAGCTGCCAAAGGCGGCCAGCAGGGATCCCAGGTGGAGCGGACCGGTCGGTGAGGGCGCGAAGCGGCCGCGGTAAACAGAGGAGGACATCGAAACTGAATCGTCCGTCACATTGGTGCTTGAATTCAAGCAGTACGCGCCGCAGATTTAACGCCATTCCCATCCTCACGGATATGTTTCCCATGTTTACCCGTATTGGGCTGTTTCTTCTGACCAACCTGGCGGTGCTGGTCCTGGCCAGTGTTGTCATGTCCGTTTCGGGCGTGAATCCCTCGCAGATGAGTGGCCTGCTGGTCATGGCGGCCATCTTCGGCTTCGGCGGCTCGATCATCTCGCTGCTGCTGTCCAAGTTCATGGCCAAACGCGGCACCGGCGCGGTGGTGATCACTGAGCCGCGCAACCCGACCGAGCGCTGGCTGCTGGATACGGTGGCCCGCCAGGCCAAGGCGGCGGGCATCGGCATGCCGGAAGTGGCGGTGTACGACGCGCCGGAAATCAACGCATTCGCCACCGGCGCCAACCGCAACAACGCACTGGTGGCGGTCTCCACCGGCCTGCTGCACAACATGAGCGAGGACGAGGCCGAGGCCGTGCTGGGCCACGAAATCGCCCACGTCGCCAACGGCGACATGATCACCATGGCGCTGCTGCAGGGCGTGCTGAACACCTTTGTGATCGTGCTGGCCCGCGTGGTCGGCGGCGTCATCGACAGCGCGCTGTCGGGCAATCGCGAAGGCGGTGGTCGTGGCTTTGCCTACTACATCATCGTGTTCGTGCTGGAGATGGTGTTCGGCCTGGGGGCGACGGTGATTGCGATGTGGTTCTCGCGTCATCGCGAATTCCGCGCCGACCAGGGCGGGGCCTCGCTGGCCGGCCGGCAGAAGATGATCGCCGCGCTGGAGCGGCTCAAGCTCAATCACGGCCAGAGCACGCTTCCCACGCAGATCGCCGCGTTCGGCATCGCCGGCTCCACCGCCAAGAAGCTGTTCCTTAGCCATCCGCCGCTGGATGAGCGCATCGCCGCGCTGCGGGCCTCGACGGTGGCCTGACCGGCTTCGGGCACCCTCTGGCGAGAACGCCCGGCAATGCCGGGCGTTTTTTCGTATTGGCGCGGCAGTGGCAATGGGATTGTCGCGACACGCGGCGCCGGCTTCGGGAGCGCGGTGTGGTTGGCTGCGCCCGCCGGATGGGTGTGTACACCCCAAGCAAAAACGGCACCCTTGCGGGTGCCGTTTCATCAACGCGCAAGCGGTCTCGATCAGAACTTCGGATCGAATTCAGCGGCGTAGCCGGTGTTGACGATCACCTTCTGCAGCGCCTCGCACACCTTGATGTTGCCAGCTACCACCTGTTGGGTTTCCGGGCCGCGTGAATCCATGCGGGCCAGCGTCGCGCCGCGGTAGTTGCAGACCTTGCCACCGGCTTCGCGCACCAGCAGGACGCCGGCGGCGATGTCCCAGGCTTTCACGCCGGCCTCGAAATAGGCATCGGCACGGCCACAGGCCACATAGGCCAGGTCCAATGCGGCCGAACCGGTGCGGCGTACGTCTTCTGCCTGCACCAGCAGGGTGTCGACGGTCTTGAGCTGGGTGCTGGCGCGGGCACGCTCACGCGGCGCGAAACCGGTGTGGATCATCGTGCCTTCCAGATCCTTGCGCTCCGCCACCCGGATACGGCGGTCGTTGAGCACGGCGCCATTGCCACGGCTGGCAGTGAACAGTTCGTTGCGCAGCGGGTCGAAAATCACCGCGTCGATCGGCTCGCCGTTTTCGACCAGGGCGATGGAGACGCAGTAGTGCGGGAAGCCGCGCAGGTAATTGCTGGTGCCGTCGAGCGGGTCGATCACCCACATGAAGCGGTTGACGCCCTGGATGCCGCCTTCCTCGCCGAAAATGCCGTATTCGGGGTAGGCGCGCTTGAGTTCCTTGACAATGACCTTTTCCGCATCGCCATCGACTTCGCTGGCGTAATCCATCCGACCCTTCTGTACCACGTTCAGGGCTTCAAGCTTGTTGATGTTGCGGAGCAGGACGTTGCCGGCGAGGCGTGCGGCCTTGACCATGACGGTTACGGCGGGTTTCTGCATGGCGAAAGGCTCCCGTGAAGGCAGAGATCGGATTGGCGGGGGAAAAGAGCAGGTCGGCGCAAAGGCCGTCGCGCAGTTTACCATCTACCGCTGTCCAGCTCCTGATTTTTTTTACCGCCATGTCTGCTTCCGCTCATATTCGTTTTGTTCTTGTCGGCACCCAGCATCCGGGCAATATCGGTGCGGCGGCCCGTGCCATGAAGACCATGGGGCTGTCGAGGCTGGTGCTGGTGGCCCCGGAGAACCCGCTGGATGACGTCGCGTTCCGCCGTTCGGCCGGGGCCGAGGATGTCCTGGGGGATGCCCCGGTATTTGGGGCCCTGGCCGAGGCCGTGGCCGATTGCCGCCTGGTGCTGGGCTGCACCGCGCGCGCGCGCCGGGTGCAGCTGGAAGAGCTGCTGCCGGAAGTCGCCGGGCAGCGGGCCGTCGCCAAGGCGGGGGAACCGGCGGAGGTGGCGTTCGTGTTCGGTCGCGAGCGCACGGGGCTGACCAATGACGAGCTGCAGCTGTGCCACGCCGCCGTGCATATTCCGTCGGATCCCGGGTTCAGCTCGCTGAATCTGGCGGCTGCAGTGCAGGTGCTGGCCTACGAGGTGCGTATGGCGGCGCTGGAAAGCCCCCGCGGCGCGCCGCTGGCAGCGGCCGATCAGCCCCCCGGTCAGGACGATACGCCGGCCAGCCATTCGCAGATCGAAGGCCTGTTCGGACAGCTGGGCGATACCCTGGACCAGATCGATTTCCACAAGGGCCGCGCGCCGGAATCGGCGATGCGCAAGTTGCGGCGCCTGTTCATGAAGGCCGAATTGAGCGAGCAGGAAGTGCGACTGCTGCGCGGCATCCTGTCCGATGCGCAGCGCATGGCGCGGCTGGCCGCACAGCGACATGACTGAGAGGTGAATCACGCTTCGTGATTTCCGGTACGCTTGGACGGTCAACAGGGGAGTGGCCGTTTTGGGTGTGCTGCGATGGCTGTGGGGAGCCGCGCTGGCATTGGCTGCACTGCAGCCAATCGCGGCAGCGGCGATGGAGCGTTCGGTGCTGGTACTGGGGCGGATCAGCGATGATCCGAAGGCCCACTATGACCAGCTGAAGCCTCTGCTGGACTACGTCGTCCCGCGCATGCGTGATGTGGGGATCCGTGAGGGCCGGATACTGATGGCCAAGGATGCCCAGCAGATGGCCAGCTACCTGCGTCGTGGCCGGGTGGACTGGGTTACCGAGACCTCGGGTACCGGCATGGCACTGGAGCAGCGTGCCGGCGCACGGCCGCTGCTGCTGACCGAGCGCAACGGCGTCAGCAGCTATCGGAGTGTGTTCTTCGTCCGCCGTGACAGCCCGGTCACCCGGTTGGAGGATCTGCGCGGTCGCACGCTGGCGATGCAGAGCGTGCTCTCCACCAGCGCCTACCTGGTGCCGGCGATGACCTTGCTCGATCACGGCGTGCAGCCGGAAATACTCCTCAGCCCGAAGGATGTGCCCGCCGCCGATTCGGTGGGCTATGTCTTTGCCCGGTCGGAATTGAACATCTCCACCTATGTGCACAAGCGTCTGGTCGATGCCGGCGTGATCAGCAACCTGGACTGGGAGGACGCGCGCAGTGTGCCGCCAGCGTTCCGTACGGACCTGCGGGTGATCCATCGCAGCGAACCGCTGCCGCGTGCACTGGAAATGGTGCGGCGGGATCTGGACCCGGCGGTGCGCAGGCGGTTGCAAGAGGTGCTGCTGGAGGCCAGCCGGGATCCGCAGGCCAGGGTGGCGCTGCACAAGTTTTTCGGCACGACCGGCTTCCACGCCGTGGACCCTGCCAATCAGCGTGCACTGGCCCGCCTGCGTGCCGGTCTGGTACGTGTGCGGATGGAGGTGGAATGAAACAGATCCGCTTCGGATTGCAGGCGCGCTTCCTGCTCGCGATGGCCGGAGCCTTGCTGGTGGTCGCTGCGATTGTGGCGTTGATACTGGCACGGCAGGCCGCGACGCAGCGCGAGGTGTTGCGGATCAGCGGCGAAGTGGTGGCACAGGTTCTGCAGCAGGGCGTTCGCAAGCAGGGCGTGGCGCTGGCCGAGTCGTTGGCGGAGGCGCTGGTGAATCCGCTGTACTACTCGGATCTGGATGCGATCGGCGCGGTGGTGCGCAACACCGTCAGCCAGAAGGCGGTCAGCTATGTGCTGGTGCATGATCCGGAGGGGCGTTTGATCCACGACGGTTCGATGGACGTGGCCAGCTACGGGCGGCAGATGCAGGACCCGCTGGCACAGGGCGCGATCGCCGCCACGGCGCTGCGGGTGCAGGAATCGCCGTCGGTGCTGGAGGTGGATCTGCCAATCCGCATTGGCGGGCAGCCGATTGGCGGGTTGCGGTTGGGGATGGGCCTGTCGCAGATGCAGACGCAACAGGCCGAGGCCCTGCAGATGCTTGAACTGCGCATGCGCGAGAGCGGGCGCCGGCAGCTGGGGTGGGGACTGTTGCTGATGGCGGCGCTGATCGGTTTTGCCTGCGTGATGGGCTTGTATGTGCAGCGCACGCTGGTGCGCCCGATCCGCTGGCTGGGCAGTGCGGCGCGACAGATCGAGGCCGGCGATTACCAGGTGCAGGCGCAGAGCACCCGGCTCGGCGGCGAGGTGGGAGAGCTGATCCGCACGTTCGGCCGCATGAGCCAGAGCATTGCCAAGCATGACCGGGAAGTGCGGCAGATGGCCTACACCGATGCGCTGACCGGGCTGACCAACCGGCTGGCGTTTCGCGAGGCGCTCGATCACCGGCTGCTGGGCGCGCGCGCCTCCGGTGGTGCCCTGGCCCTGCTGTTTGTCGATATCGATGAGTTCAAGCGGGTCAATGACACCCTGGGGCACGAGGCGGGCGACGAGGCGCTGCTGCAGTTCGCCCAGCGCATCGCCGGCGCGCTGGAGCAGGAGGGCGACGATGAGGCGCTGCTGGCGCGCTTTGGTGGTGATGAGTTCGTGATCCTGATCGGCGATGGCCGTGGCGCGGCGGGCAGTACCGCCACGCGGCTGGCCGAGCGCCTGGTGTGTGATCTGGGGCAGGCGCTGAATGTGCAGGGGCGCGAGATTTTCCTGGGCAGCTCCATTGGCATCACCTTGTTCCCGGAGGATGCCGGTGATGCCAGTGCGCTGCTCAAGAACGGCGACATCGCCATGTACCAGGCCAAGATGGCCGGCAAGAACTGTTTCCGCTACTACAACCGGGCGATGGATCACGCCGTGGAGCGGCGCCTGCATCTGGAGCAGGAGTTGCGCGGAGCATGGGATCGGGGCGAGCTGCGACTGGTCTATCAGCCGATATTCCGTACCCGCGACCGCATGCTGGTGGGCGCTGAAGTGCTGCTGCGCTGGCAGCATCCGGTGCTGGGCGCCATTCCACCGACGGTCTTCATCGATGTGGCCGAGCAAAGCGGGCTGATCCAGCAGCTCGGGCCCAAGGTGCTGGACGCGGCCTGCCACCAGGCACGGCAGTGGCCGCGCAATGCGTCCGGCGAGGAACTGTTTGTCTCCGTCAACATTTCACCGCGACAGTTGCGCAATGGCGATCTGATCGGCGAGGTGGGGCGTTGTCTGCGCAGTTCCGGCTTGGCCGCTTCGCGCTTGCATCTGGAGCTGACCGAAACGGCGGTGATCGGCGATGAGATGCTGGCCGCCTCTTTGCTGGAAAAGCTGCATCGCACCGGCGTGAAGGTGTGGCTGGATGATTTCGGCACCGGCTTCTCCGGCTTGAGCCATCTGCGCCAGGTGCCGGTGGACGGGGTCAAGATCGACCGCAGTTTTGTCGCCGACCTGCAGCGCGATCCGGATGATCTGGCGCTGACCACGGCGATCATCGCCATGGCCCACGCGCTGGGCATCACCGTGGTGGCCGAGGGTATCGAGCAGCAGGGCCAGTTCGATCTGCTGGAGCAGCGTGGCTGCGATCTGGCCCAGGGCTACTGGCTCAGCCGCCCGCTGGAGACGGACGATCTGGTGCGCCTGATCGACGCGACCGTCATCGAGTCCTGCTGAATCAGAGTGGACGTTTGCTGGTATCGCCGGGAAGTTCGCGCACCAGTTTCGGCACCAAGTAGCCTGACAGCCGGGCCATCAGCCCGGCATGCAGGGCGGTTGCGCGCTCGTCGCTGACTTCGAAATGGGCCACACCCTGCACCCGGTCCAGTTGATGCAGGTAATACGGCAATACCCCGGCGGCGAAGCTGCGTTCGCTCAATGCGGCCAGGGCATCCAGGTCGTCATTGACCCCGCGCAGCAGCACGGCCTGGTTCAGCAGCTGGGCACCGGTGCCGCGCAGGCGGGCGAGCGCGGCATCCACCGCCGTGTCGAATTCCTGCGCATGGTTGGCGTGGATCACGAACGCCACCGGCCAAGGGAGCTGGTCCAGCCACTGCACCAGCTCCTCATCCACCCGCTCGGGCAACACCACCGGCAGGCGGCTGTGGATGCGCAGCCGCCTGATGTGCGCGATGCCTGCCAGGGCGGTGGTCAGTTCGGCCAGTTTGGCGGTAGTCAGCGACAGCGGATCGCCGCCGGAGAGGATGATCTCGTCGATCGAGGGATCGGCGGCGATCGCGGCTACCGCGTCTTCCCAGCCGTTGCGGGCGGCGTTCTCCCCGGCATAGTCGAAATGGCGGCGGAAGCAGTAGCGGCAATGGATGGCGCAGCTGCCGGTGGCGACCAGCAGGGCGCGGCCACGGTACTTCTGGATCACGCCGGTGGCCTTCTTGGCGGCCCCATCGCCGACCGCATCGAAACTGAATCCGGGGACGACCTGCATTTCCGCGTCAATCGGCAGCACCTGCCGCAACAGCGGATCGGACGGGTCCGCGCGCCGCATCCGCGCCACAAAGCTGCGCGGTACCCGCAGCGGGAACTGCGCCAGTGCCTCGGCCGAAACTCCCAGCTCCTGGGGATCCAGCGCCAGCGCCGCCAGCAGCTGGGCCGGGTCGCGGATCGCCTGCCGCCAGTGCTCCTGCCAGCGGGGCGCAGGCAAGGGGATGACGGCTTTTTCTGGAGTGAGGGCGGGGGCTGCGGTTATCATTGGCGGTCAGAAAACAGATGCCCCACCTGACGGCGGGCGTTCCATTCTAATCCGGCCGGCCGCTCCCCGCGGCGGTTTCGTCTTTTCCAGGAGTTTCAGTATGGCCACTTACGGCATGAATGACGTCAAGAACGGGATGAAGATCCTGGTCAATAACGAACCAGCGGTCATCACCGATACCGAATACGTCAAGCCGGGCAAGGGCCAGGCGTTCACGCGCGTCAAGTACCGTCTGATCCGGTCCGGCCGCGTGCAGGAAATCACCATGAAGGCGACCGACGATCTGGAAGCCGCGGACGTGGTCGATACCGACATGCGCTTCCTGTACGCCGATGGCGAGTACTGGCACTTCATGGATCCGGAATCCTTCGAGCAGGTGCAGGCCGACAAGGCCGGCATGGGCGGCGCCGAGAAGTGGCTCAAGGGCGAGGAGGACTGCGTGGTCACGCTGTTCAACGGCCAGCCGATCTTCGTGCAGCCGCCGAACTTCGTCGAACTGAAGATCACCGAGACCGATCCGGGCGTGCGGGGTGACACCTCCGGTGGCGGCGGCAAACCGGCCACGCTGGAGACCGGGGCGGTGGTCCGTGTGCCGCTGTTCGTCAACCAGGATGAAATCATCAAGGTTGATACGCGTTCGGGCGAATACTCCGCGCGCGTCAAGTAAGCAACACGATGCAGGCGCCGCCACCCTTCACCCACAGCTTCGCGCTGCAGGTGTGGGGGATGCGGCGCCTGTTCGCATCCGGCGTCCGCCGGAACCTGTCCTGTAGGTGGTGATGACCGTGAGTGAAGTGCAACCCCAGCCATGTGATCTTCTGATCGAAGCCGGTTACGTGGTGCCGATCGAGCCGCATGCGGTGGTGCTGGAAGACCACGCCGTGGCGGTGGCCGATGGCACGATCGTGGCAGTGTTGCCGCGCGCCGAAGCGCGCCAGCGATTCAGGGCCAAAGAAGTGGTGTCGCGCCCGGAAGCGGCGCTGATCCCGGGCCTGGTCAATGCGCACACGCACAACCCGATGACGCTGCTGCGTGGCGTGGCCGACGACCTGCCATTGATGACGTGGCTGCGCGAGCACATCTGGCCGGTGGAAGCGGCGGTGATCGGACCGGAGTTCGTCGCCGATGGCACCCGTCTGGCCATTGCCGAGATGCTGCGCGGTGGCACCACCTGCGCCAACGAGAACTACTTCTTCGCCGACGTGCAGGCTGCGGTGTACCGGCAGCACGGCTTCCGCGCGCTGGTGGGTTCGGTGATCATCGATTTCCCCAGCGCCTGGGCCAGGAGCGATGATGAATACTTCGCCCGTGCCGCCGAGCTGCACGATGCCTGGCGCGGCGATGCGCTGATCGGCACCGCGTTTGCGCCACACGCGCCCTATACGGTGAACGATGCCAACTTCGAGCGGGTGCGGATGCTGTCCGACCAGCTCGATATGCGGGTGCATCTGCACACGCATGAAACCGCGCAGGAAGTCAGCGACTCGATCAAGCTGCACGGCCAGCGCCCGCTGGCGCGGCTGGACCGGCTGGGGCTGGTCAACGAGCGCCTGATCGCGGTGCATATGACTCAGCTGACCGAGGCCGAGATCCACCTGTGCGCCGAACGGGGCGTCAGCGTGGTGCATTGTCCGGAATCGAATCTGAAGCTGGCCTCGGGCTTCTGCCCGGCCTGCGCGCTGGCAAAGGCCGGCGTGAACCTGGCCATCGGTACCGACGGCTGCGCCAGCAACAACGATCTGGACATGTTCAGCGAGAACCGCACCGCGGCGATCCTGGCCAAGGCTGTGGCTAACGATGCCACCGCGCTGGATGCGGCGACCACGTTGCGTGCGGCCACGCTGGGCGGCGCACGCGCGCTGGGCTTTGGCGACCGCATCGGCTCGATCGAGGTCGGCAAACAGGCCGATCTGGCCTGCGTGGACCTGTCGGCGCTGGAGACCCAACCCCTGCATCACGTGCTGTCGCAGCTGGTGTATGCCGCCGGTCGCCACCAGGTCAGCGATGTCTGGATTGCAGGCAGGCCCAAGCTGGTCCAGCGTCAGCTGGTCGATATGGACATTGCCGCGATCACCGCCAATGCGCGCCAGTGGCGCGACCGCATCCGTACCATCCGCGCCTGACCGCGCAACCGGCCGCCACGCGCGGCCGCAAGAGGAAACCGATATGAGCGCAGCTTCCAGCTCCACCAATTTCGATCAGGCCGAACTGGACAAGTTCGCCGCGCTGGCCAACCGCTGGTGGGACGCGGATGGCCCGCAAAAGCCGCTGCACGCGCTCAACCCGGTGCGGCTGAAATACGTTTCCGATCGCGTCATGCTGCGCGGCGCCAAGGTGCTGGACATCGGCTGCGGCGGCGGCCTGCTCAGCGAGGCGCTGGCCAAAGAAGGCGCGAACGTCACCGCGATCGATCTGGCGCCGGAACTGGTCAAGGTCGCGCGCCTGCATGGCCTGGAGTCGGGCGTGCAGGTCTATTACCGGGTGCAGGCCGCCGAGGATCTGGCCGCCGAGCAGCCCGGTGCGTTCGACGTGGTCACCTGCATGGAAATGCTCGAGCACGTGCCGGACCCGGGCGCGATCATCGCCGCCTGCCAGCGCCTGCTGCGTCCGGGCGGCAAGCTGTTCCTGTCCACCATCAACCGCACCGCGGCGGCCTTTGCGGTGGCCATTGTCGGCGCCGAGTACATTGCCCGGTTGCTGCCCAAGGGCACGCACCACTACCAGGAATTCATCAAGCCGGCCGAGCTGGGCGCATGGTTGCGCGAGGCCGACCTGTCGCTGCAGGACGTGTCCGGCATGGCCTACGAGCCGTGGCGCAACCGCGCCCGCCTGAGCAGCCGCACCGACATCAATTACCTGGCCTACGCGGTCAAACCGGAACAGGCATGACTTCGGCGGCGTTTCCGGCGGCGGTGCTGTTCGATCTGGACGGCACCTTGCTGGACAGTGCACCGGATTTCGTCGCCACCGCCAACCGTATGCGCGAGGCGCGACAGATGCCGCCGGTGGCTCCGGAGCAGCTGCGGCCGGTAGTGTCCAAAGGCTCGCGGGCGATGCTGGAAGTGGCCTTCCCGCAGATGGCAGAGAGCGAGCGGCATGCGCTGATCCCGGAATTCCTGGACATCTACGAGTCGCTGATCGGCCAGTACGCGCGCCTGTTCGACGGTATCGAGCCGATGCTCGAGGCGTTGGAACAGGCCGGTGCCCGCTGGGGCATTGTCACCAACAAGCCGGAGTATCTGGCGCGGCTGATCGTGCCGCAGCTGGGCTGGGAGCAACGTTGCGCAGTACTGATCGGCGGTGACACGCTGGCCGAACGCAAGCCGCACCCGCTGCCATTGCAGGTGGCGGCGCAACGCATCGGTATGGCCGTGACGAGCTGTGTCTACGTGGGCGATGACGAGCGCGATATCGTCGCCGCCCGTGCAGCCGGGATGCCCTCGGTGGCGGCGTTGTGGGGGTACCGGCTGGACGACGATGACCCGGCCACCTGGGAGGCCAACCGCATCTGCACGCTGCCACATGAACTGTGCCAGCCGGCGGCGTGGCCGACCGTTTATCGGGCTTCGGTCTGATCCAATTATTCGAGGTATGACGTGAGTAGTGCGCTGGACAGCTTCCTGGACAAATGGCGTGCGCGGTGGCCGGAATGGACCTTCGTGGAGCGTTTCGTCGATGAGGCCGATCGTGCCCGTGCGGTGGCGTGGTTCGCGCTGCTGCAGGAGTTCGATGACATGCTCAATACAACCGGTGATACCACGCCGGTCGATGCCAAGCTGGCCTGGTGGGGCGAGGAGCTGCGCAGCTGGAACACGCAGCGTTCGCGTCATCCGCTGGGGCGGGTGCTGGAACCGGTGCGTGCGCCCTGGGCGCAGTTGGCCGACGCCTTGCCTGGCCTGATCGCTGCCCGGGCACGTCCGGCTGACGCGGCGCAGGCGCGCAGCAGTCTGTCGGCCTATGCTGCGGCCGTTGCCGCGGTGGAAGCGGCCGTGTTCAACACGGCGTCGCTGCCGGCTGCCGCCGACGCGGTGCTGACGCAGACCCTGGCGCAACGTGTGCAGGAGTTGGGTGTGGCCGCCGCGCCGCAGGAGTTCAGTGGCGAAACGGCGTGGGAGAAGGTGCTGCAGGCCGGCTGGCCGGCCCGTGTGCCCGGTCCGCGGCCGCGCCGCATCTACGCGGCCCTGGCGCGTGGCCGCCTGCAGGCCCGCCTGCGCGGTGGCGAGTATCAGCCCAGCCCGGCGGGACTGCTGTGGCGCAGCTGGTGGGCTGCGCGCGGTTGAGCGTTGTGTGTCAAATCACCACGAACGCGCCGCCCCGCATCCGCGGGCGTTCAGTGGCGTGAGTGCGCGGGCGCGCTGCCGCATGCCCGTGTGGTGAATGCTCGGCGGTTACTTGCCGCGTTCCAGCACAAGCAGTGGATCGATGCGGGTGTCGAACCAGTTCATCCCCCAATGCAGGTGTGGTCCGGTCGCTCGTCCGGTGGCACCGACGGCGGCAACGGTCTGCCCCTGCGCGATGCGGTCGCCCACCTTCACGTCGATCCGCGACAGGTGCAGGAAGTTGGAGCTGATGCCGAAGCCATGATCCAGCACCAGGGTGCCGCCGGTCAGGTACAGGTCCGGGTTGGCGAAGGTGACGATGCCGGCCGCCGGGGCCTTCACCGGGGTACCGGTGGCGGCGGCGATATCCATGCCCGAATGGCCGGCGCCGGGTTGCCCGTTGTAAACGCGGGCGTTGCCGAAGCGGCCGCTGATGCGCCCCTGTACCGGCCAGAGGAAGGTCTGGGTGAAGTCGGTGCGGTTGTCATCACGCTTGCGTGATTCGGTCACCAGCGCCTGCTCGCGGGCAATGCGTTCGGCGATGGCCGGCGGCGGATTCACCGTCTTCGGCGGTACGCCATTGACGTGCTCGGTCGGCCAGTCACGCGCAGTCACCACGATTGAAATGGTCTCGCTGCCGCCCTCCGGGCGCTGCACCTGTACCTGCAACGGGCCCTTTTCATCGCGTCCGACACCGAGCACCACGCTGCCATAACCGCTGACCCGCAGCTCGCGGCCCGCGTAGCGGACCGTGCTGCCGGCCGGCACCTTGCCGATCACCATCGCACCCTGCGAAACGCTGGCCGGGAACACCACGCGGCTGTCGAGCAGGTTGCCGATGTCATCCTGCGCCTGTGCCGCCGGCGCGGTGAGCAGGGGCGTGGCCAGCAGCAGCGCCCCGAACAGAAATACCTTGCGCATCAACGATCGTAGGTCATGCGCTGGCCGGCCGGTGCACCGACCAGCTTGCTGCCATCCCACACCCGCTGGCCGTTGACCCAGGTGGAGGCGATGCGCGAGCGGAAGGTGGTGCCTTCAAACGGCGACCAGCCGCACTTGGACAGCACGTCCTCGCGCTTCACCGTGAACGGCACATCTTCCACCAGTACCAGATCGGCGAAATAGCCTTCGCGCAGGAAGCCGCGTTCTTCCACGTCGAACAGCTGCGCCGGAGCGTGGGCGAACTTCTGTACCACCTGTTCGCGGGTGAGCTTGCCCTCGTGCACGCGCTCCAGCGCCGCGACCAGCGCGTACTGCACCAGCGGCAGGCCGGACGGTGCCTGCGCGTAGGGCTTCTGCTTCTCTTCCCAGGTATGCGGGGCGTGGTCGGTGGCCAGCACGTCCAGCACGTCATCGGCCAGCGCGGCGGTGATCGCCTCGCGGTCGGACACGTCCTTGATCGCCGGGTTGCACTTGATCAGGTTGCCCTTGGTCGCGTAATCGGGGCGGGCGAAGTGCAGGAAGTGCACGCAGGTCTCGGCGGTGATCTGCTTGCGGCTGCCGTCGGCGCGGATCAGCGGACCCTTCTCGAACAGCGCCAATTCGTCGGCGGTGGAGATGTGCAGCACGTGCAGGCGGGTACCGTGCTTGCGTGCCAGCGACATCGCCAGTCGGGTGGATTTGAGGCAGGCCTCACGCGAGCGGATATCCGGGTGCATCTCCGGGGTCAGCGCATCGCCGTACTTTTCCTGGAAGGCCTTCAGGTTGGCGTCGATCATCGGCGTGTCTTCGCAGTGCGTGATGATCGGGGTCGGGCATTCGCGGAAGATCGCGTCCAGGGTTTCCGGGTTGTCGACCAGCATGTTGCCGGTGGAGGCTCCCATGAACACCTTCACGCCTGGTGCCTTCTTCGGGTCCAGGGCGCGGATCGCATCGAGGTTGTCGTTGCTGGCGCCGTGATAGAAACCGTAATTGGCCCAGGCCCGGCCTTTGGCCAGTTCGTACTTGGCTTCGAGGATGGTCGAATCCAGGGTCGGCGGGTTGGTGTTGGGCATGTCCATGAAGCTGGTCAGGCCGCCGGCCACGGCCGCGGCCGATTCGCTGGCGATGTCGCCCTTGTGGGTCAGGCCCGGTTCGCGGAAGTGCACCTGGTCATCGATCATGCCCGGCAGCAGCCAGCGCCCGGCCGCATCCACCACCTGCTCACCGTCACGCGGGGTCAGGCCGCTGCCGATCTGCGCGATGCGGTCGTTCTCGATGCGCAGGTCGCCGTTGAAGGTGCGGCCTTCGTTGACCATGCGGGCATTGCGGATGAGCGTGGAGGGCATGTCAGTGTTTTCCTGTGCAGCGGCAAGAGGGGTCGTCGGCGCGCTTGGGGACGGAGTCGAGGCCGCCCGGATGGAACGGGTGGCAACGCCCCAGCCGTCGCAGCGTCAACCAGCAGCCACGCAACGGGCCATGGACGGAGATGGCTTCCATCCCGTATTCGGAGCAACTGGGGACAAAACGGCAGCGCGGCCCGAGCAGGGGGCTGATGAGGCGCTTGTACAAGCGCAGTACGGCAATGAGAAGGCGGCCGATCACCCGTTAATGATATGCCAGTTGGCATTGCCGCAGGATTTGTCGCAGGATGCGCGAGGGTTGCCGATGTGGCGTTGCTGCTTCAGCGGCCCGCCGGGCGCGCTGATGCGCTTGGTCAGGTTCCGAACTGCGCGAACGGTCCGGTGACACCATCGAACCGATTCTGCACGTGTCGAGCATCCGTTCAGATTGAACGGGCTGGCGCGGTTGCCGCTGCTGGTCGGGTAGGCTATAAAGGCCCGCTTTCCCGGGCCCCGGGGGAAACAAGGAAGAGCGTTTCGTGGCTGCTAAAAAAACTGCAAAGAAGGCCGTCAAGGCCGCCAAGAAAACCGCCAAGCCTGCAGTAACGAAGGCGGTGTCCAAGCCAGTTGCGAAGAAGCCGGTCACCAAGGCCGCCAAGCCGGCAGCCAAGAAGGCGTCCGCCAAAAAAGTGGTAGCAAAGAAGGTGGTAGCCAAGAAGGCGCCGGTCAAGAAGGCTCCCGCCAAGAAGACCGTAGCCAAGAAGACCGTAGCCAAGGCGGCTCCGGTCAAGAAGGTGGTAGCCAAGAAGGCGGCACCGGCAGCCAAGAAGGCCGTCAAGAAGGTGGCCAAGCCGGTCGCCGCGCCGGTCAAAAAGGTCGCCAGCAAGCCCGCTCCAGCTCCTGTTGCCAAGAAAGTGCCTGCCAAGCCCGCCGTGGCCAAGGCAGTCAAAACCCCCGTCGCCAAGCCCGCGGCCAAGTCCGTACCGAAGCCGGCTCCCAAGCCGGTGACGGCCAAGTCTGTCCCGGTCAACGTCGCCAAGACGGCCGCAGCTCCGGTTACCCAACCGGTTGCCGCCAAGCCATCGCCTGCGACCAAGACCCCGCAATCCAAGAATCCCGTGTCTGCACCGAAATCCCACGTAAAAAATTCCGTCAAGGCCCCCGTCAAGTCCGCTGCGCCTGTTGCCGTCCGTCCGGTCGGCAAGGTCGCCGTGGCCGTCACCGCACGCTCGGCCGCTCCGGCTCCGCGCAGCAAATACAAGGTGGTGGAATACAAAGTCGATGACGCCACCGGTCGTCCGATCCTGCCGGAGGGCTACAAGCCGTCGGCGGATGAGGAATACATGAGCGCGCTGCAGCAGGAATACTTCCGCCAGCGTCTGCAGGACTGGCGCGCTGATCTGGTCGAGGAATCGAAGCAGACCATCGAGAACCTGCGCGAAGAAGTGCGTGATATCGGTGACGAGGCCGAGCGTGCCACGCGCGAGACCGAGAACTCGCTCGAGCTGCGTACCCGTGACCGCTACCGCAAACTGATCGGCAAGATCGACAGCACGCTCAAGCGTCTGGAAGCCGGTGATTACGGCTACTGCGTGGATACCGGCGAGGAAATCGGCCTGGACCGCCTGGAAGCCCGTCTCACCGCCGAGCGCACGATCGATGCGCAGGAGCGCTGGGAGCATCTGCAGAAGCAGCAGGGCGAATAAGTCCCGCCGCACCGCTGATGCCATCCGGAACCCCGCCACGGCGGGGTTTCCTTGTTGAGGAGAGACGCAATGTCTGATGCCGAAGTTTTCATGCGTCGCGCGGTGGCGCTGGCCCGCGACAACATCGCCGCGGGCGGGCGCCCGTTTGGCGCGGTACTGGTCAAGGACGGGCAGGTGCTGGCCGAGGCGGCCAACAGCATCCACGCCAGTCACGATCCCACCGATCACGCCGAGATGCGGGCGATCCGCCACGCCAGTGCGCGCCTGCAAAGCCCGCGGCTGGAGGGGTGTGTGATCTACGCCAGCGGCCATCCGTGCCCGATGTGTCTGGCGGCGATGTACCTGTGCGGCATCGAGCGGGCATGGTTCGCCTACTCCAACGAGGACGCGCAGCCGTTCGGATTGTCGACCGCTGCGGTCTACGCGCGTCTGGCGGCGGGCCCGGCCGCAGTGGACTCGGGGTTGCAGTCGTTGCCGCCGGCGGGGGAGGAGGGGCTCTATGCCGAATGGGCCCGGGCGCAGGCCTGAGGCTTATTGCAGGTCACGCAGGTCCAGGCGCCGCAATTGCGGCGCTTTCCATGCGGTGATGCCGGCCACGCCCAGTACCGCGCAGCCGCCGATCACCGCGGCAGGCACCAGCCCGAGCAGGCGCGCCATGCTGCCGGCATAGAACGCGCCCAGTTCATTGGATGAGCTGATGAACAGGCCGTTGATCGAGGAGACGCGACCGCGCATCTCGTCGGGAGTGGCCAGCTGCAGGATGGTCGAACGCACCACCACCGAGACGCCGTCGAAGGCACCGTAGAACAGCAGGATGGCCGCGGACAGCCAGAAGTGCTGTGACAGCCCGAAGCCGATCACGCACAGGCCAAAGCCGGCCACGGCCAACAGCAGGACCCGTCCGGCATGGCGTTGCAGCGGGCGGCGGGCAAGCCATAGTCCGACGCAGATCGAGCCCAGCGCCGGCGCCGCGCGCAGGATGCCCAGGCCTTCCGGACCGTGATGCAGGATTTCCCGGATGAAGGCCGGCAGCATCGCGACGACACCGCCGAGCAGTACCGAGAACATGTCCAGCGCCATCGCGCCGAGCATGATCTGGTTGCCCAGCACGAAGCGCGCGCCCTCGGCGATGCTGGCGAAAATCGGTGCGCGCGACTGCGGCGGCGCCGGTTCGCTGACGCGCAGCGATGCCAGTGCGAGCAGCGCCAGTGTCGCCATCACCGCGGCCACGCCATAGGACAGGCTCTTGCCGCCCCAGGCCACGAGGAGGCCGCCCAGGGCGGGGCCAAGCACCATGCCGGCCTGGAACACCACGCTGCCGAAGCCGGCGCCGCGTGCGAACTGTCCACGCGCGAGCACCCGGGCGAACAGCGCGTTGTAGACCGGCGAGAGGAAGGCGCGCACCACGCCGGTCAGGGCGATGGCCAGGTAGATCGGCCAGGTGCCTTTGAACGGAAGCCAGCCGTTGGTCACCATCACCAGCACCGCAGCGGTGGCGATCAGGCCGAGGCTGGCGGCCATGCCGAGTTTGCGCCGCGGCAGATGGTCGACCAGGTAGCCGGCAAACGGCGCCACGCAGAAGTAGGGCAGCACTTCGGCCAGGCCGATCAGGCCCAGTGAAAATGGATTGCGGGTGATCTCGTAGATGTGCCAGCCGACCGTGATCGCGACGATCTGGTAGGACAGCATCGCCGTGATGCGGTAGGCCAGCAGCTGGGCGAAGCCGGGCTGGCGCAGGATCGCGCCAGGGCTGCTGTCCGTTGCAGCGCTCACTGCTGCTGCGCTTGGGCGGTATCCCGGATGAAGGCCAGCATGGCGGCCAGGCCGTTGCTGCGGGTGGGTGACAGGTGCTTGGCCAGGCCGATAGCGGCGACGTAGTCCGGGGCGGTGGCCAGGATTTCCGCGGCCGAGCGGCCGGAGTAGACGCGCAGTGCCAGGTAGATCAGGCCCGAGACGATGGCCGAGTCACTGACCGCATGGAAGACCAGCTTGTCGGCGTTGCCTTCCGGAACGATCCACACCATTGACTGGCAGCCGTGCAGGCGATGTTCCTCACTCTTCCATTCCTCCGGGAAGGTGGGCAGCTTGCGGCCCAGATCGATCAGGTACTGGTAGCGTTCGGACCAGTCCCCGAAGAAGGAGAACTCTTCGGCGATCGTGGCCTGGGCATCGGCGGCGGTGGGTTCGAGCGGAAACGGGGTATCAATCACTTCAGTATCCGGTTGTCGGTCAGGGCAGGGGGCGGCGACTCAGCCGCGCTTCCAGCGCACGCCCTGCGGGGTGTCTTCCAGCACGATGTTCTCGGCGGCCAGCTGGTCGCGGATGGCATCGGCGCGGGCGAAGTCGCGAGCCTGCTTGGCGGCGATGCGTTCATCGATCAGGGCCTGGATGCGGGCATCATCGCCGGCATCGGTGCCGCGGCTGAACCAGTCGGCCGGTGCCTGCTGCAGCAGACCCAGCGCCAGACCGGCGCCGAGCAGCTCGGCCTTCAGGCGAGCCTTTTTCCCGGCGGATTCGGCCCTGCGCGCGTCGCTGGCGATGCGGGCCACTTCGGCCAAGGCCAGCGGCGTGTTGAGGTCATCGTCCAGCGCGGCTTCGACGCTGGATGGGATGGTGGCCATGGCGTCCACATCGGCCAGATCGCGCAGCGTGCCGTACAGACGGTCCAACGTCCGTACCGACTGCTCGATCAGTGCTTCCGACCAGTCCAGCGGCTGCCGGTAGTGGGCCGACAGCAGCGCATAGCGCAGCGCTTCCGGCGGATGCTGCTGCACCAGATCGTGCACGCGTTCAATGTTGCCCAGCGACTTGCTCATCTTGGCGCCGCCGAAGTTGAGCATGCCGTTGTGCAGCCAGAAGCGGGCGAAGGTCTTTCCGCCATGCGCGCACTCGCTTTGCGCGATCTCGTTTTCGTGGTGCGGAAACTGCAGATCCACGCCGCCGGCGTGGATATCGATGGTCGGGCCCAGATGGGCGGCGGCCATCGCCGAACACTCGATGTGCCAGCCCGGGCGGCCACGGCCCCACGGCGATTCCCAGCCGGGCAGGTCGTCGGTGGACGGTTTCCACAGCACGAAGTCCCCCGGATCGCGCTTGTATGGCGCCACATCGACGCGGGCGCCGGCCAGCATTTCGTCCGGATCGCGGCGCGAGAGCTTGCCGTAGTCCTTGAAACTGCCCACCGAGAACAGCACGTGACCCTCGGCGGCGTAGGCGTGGCCGCTGCCGATCAGGCCTTCGATCATCGTGATGATGTGCGGGATGTGCGCCGTGGCCTCGGGCTCGATATCCGGCGGCACCACGCCCAGCGCGGCCATGTCCTCGCGGTAGGCGGCCGCGAAACGGTCGGTGATGGCCGAGATCGGCACACCCTGTTCCTTGGCGGCGGCATTGATCTTGTCGTCCACGTCGGTGATGTTGCGCGCGTAACGCAGATGCCCGTAGCGGCGGCGCAGCAGGTCGGCCAGTACGCCAAAGACCACCGGGCCGCGGGCGTTGCCGATGTGCACGTAGTTGTAGACCGTGGGGCCACACACATACAGGGTCGGGGCGGTGGGGTCGAGCGGAGCGAAGGGCTCCAGCTGCCGCGTCAGGTTGTTGTGCAGGCGCAGGGTCATGGGTATCCGGGGGAGAAACGAACCGCGCAATTCTAGCGGTCCCGGCACGGTGGGGCACGTCCGGGCTGGGCAATCGGGTCGTGGACGGGTTATGTTCAGGCCAGCGTCGGCTTGGCTGCCTACACTATCGATCGTGACCCGACTCTTCCCGCTGCGAGTGTTGATGAATCCCGCGCCGTTTTTGTCCGCCCTCTGCCTGCTGGCTTTTTTTGTCGCCTCGGCACGGGCGCAGGAAGCTTCCGAGGTCGATGGCCGCAACCGCGTCGTGGTGGTTGAGAATGTGCGCTACGACTACGCCCAGGTGCTCAACGTCGAACCGGTGTTCCAGACCCTGCGCGCAACCCGCACCGAAGAGCATTGCGAACCTGTCGCCACGCGCACGCTTGCACCGGTGCAGGTGAAGGGGGAGGAGAACAAGGGCGGTTTTCGCCGCTTCTGGGACTCGGTACGGGGTATTTTCGTCAATCGTGAAGAAAGCGCGGAAGACACCGCCGAGGCGCCGCGCATCCATGACACCAGCCGGCATGCCGCGATGCTGACCCCGGAGTGCAAGATCGTCGAGGTGGGCCGTGAATTCCGCCGGCCCATCGCCTATGACGTGGACTATGTCTACAAGGGCGTCAAATTCCGCTCGCGCCTGCCGGAGGATCCGGGAAACCGTTTGAAATTGAGGGTCTCCATCACCCCGGATATCGGCTCGATGGTTGAACAGGCTGCAGGCAATCCCTGATGTTGCGTTGCGACACTTGCGCCCCCCCGGCGTGCGTGCGACCATGCGCGCCGATGAAATCGAACGACGCCCAGCTTGGTATCAGCGCCGCCCGGATGGCCTCCGGTATGACGTCGCGTGCCCGCCGACCGGAACCCCACAATTTCGCTGGGTAACCGGAGCTTCGTGCTGTCTGTTCGGAAAACCCAGCCCAGGCTGGGTTTTTTCGTTTCCGATCCATGAAAAGTTTCAAGCGTAATGAATTGCGCGTCCGCGCACCTTCCGCCGGTAACGACGGATTTCCCCGCAGCGAAGGAAAGATCGATGTCTCTGAAGCACTTCTTGAACACCCAGGACTGGAGCCGCGCCGAACTGGACGCACTGCTCACCCAGGCGGCGTTGTTCAAACAACACAAGCTGGGTGATGACCTGAAGGGTAAATCGATCGCCCTGGTGTTCTTCAATCCGTCCATGCGCACCCGTACCAGCTTCGAGCTGGGCGCGTTTCAGCTGGGTGGGCATGCGGTGGTGCTGCAGCCGGGCAAGGACGCTTGGCCGATCGAGTTCAACCTCGGTACCGTCATGGACGGGGATACCGAAGAGCACATCGCCGAAGTGGCCAAGGTGCTGGGCCGTTATGTGGACCTGATCGGCGTGCGCGCGTTCCCGAAATTCGTGGACTGGAGCAAGGACCGCGAGGACCAGGTGCTCAAGAGCTTTGCCAGGTATTCGCCGGTGCCGGTCATCAACATGGAGACCATCACCCATCCGTGCCAGGAACTGGCGCACATCCTGGCGCTGCAGGAACATTTCGGCACCACCGACCTGCGCGGCAAGAAGTATGTGCTGACCTGGACCTACCATCCCAAGCCGCTCAACACCGCCGTGGCCAATTCGGCGCTGACCATTGCCACGCGCATGGGCATGGACGTGACCCTGCTGTGCCCGACCCCGGACTACATCCTGGATGAGCGCTACATGGGCTGGGCCGAGCAGAACGTAGCCGAGAGCGGTGGTTCGCTGCAGGTCAGCCACGACATCGCCAGCGCCTATGCCGGCGCCGATGTGGTCTACGCCAAGAGCTGGGGCGCGCTGCCGTTCTTCGGCAACTGGGCCCCGGAGCAGCCGATCCGCGACCAGTACAAGCACTTCATCGTCGATGAGGCCAAGATGGCGCTGACCAACAATGGCGTGTTCAGCCACTGCCTGCCGCTGCGCCGCAACGTCAAGGCCACCGACGGTGTGATGGACTCGCCGCAGTGCATCGCCATCAACGAAGCCGAAAACCGCCTGCACGTGCAGAAGGCCATCATGTCGGCGCTGGTGCGCTGAATCCGGACCTCCTGCAACCTTTCCGCTTTCCTCCCCCATGGCGGGCCGCCGGTCCGCTTCACGAGCAACTGACATGACCTCCAAGAAAGACATCGTCCTCGCCTTCTCCGGCGGCCTCGACACCAGCTTCTGCGTGCCGTATCTGCAGGAGCGTGGCTACAACGTGCACACCGTGTTCGCCGACACCGGCGGCGTGGACGACGAAGAGCGCGACTTCATCGAGAAGCGTGCCGCCGAGCTGGGCGTCAGCAGCCATGTCACCGTCGACGGTGGCCCGGCAATCTGGGAGGGCTTCGTCAAGCCGTTCGTGTGGGCCGGCGAGGGCTACCAGGGCCAGTACCCGCTGCTGGTGTCGGACCGTTACCTGATCGTGGACGCCGCGCTCAAGCGCGCCGCCGAGCTGGGCACCAACATCATCGCCCACGGCTGCACCGGCATGGGCAACGACCAGGTCCGCTTCGATCTGGCAGTGAAGGCACTGGGTGATTACGTGATCGTCGCGCCGATCCGCGAAATCCAGAAAGAACACACCCAGACCCGTGCCTACGAGCAGAAGTACCTGGAAGAGCGTGGCTTCGGCGTGCGTGCCAAACAGCAGGCCTACACCATCAACGAGAACCTGCTGGGCCTGACCATGTCCGGCGGCGAGATCGACCGTTGGGAAGCGCCGGGCGAAGGCGCCCGCGGCTGGTGCGCGCCGCGCAGCGCCTGGCCGATCGAACCGCTGACCGTGACCCTGAAGTTCGTCGAGGGCGAGGCCGTCGCGCTGGACGGCAAGGCACTGCCGGGTGAGCAGATCCTGGCCCGCCTCAACAAGATGTTCGCCCCGTACGGCGTGGGCCGTGGCGTTTACACCGGTGACACCGTGATCGGCCTGAAGGGCCGCATCGTGTTCGAGGCGCCGGGTCTGGTCTCGCTGCTGGCCGCGCACCGCGCGCTGGAAGATGCGGTGCTGACCAAGCAGCAGAACCGTTTCAAGCCGGACGTGGCGCGCAAGTGGGTGGAGCTGGTGTATGAAGGCTTCTACCACGACCCGCTCAAGACCGACATCGAGGCGTTCCTGAAGTCCTCGCAGGCCAAGGTCAATGGCGAGGTGGTGCTGGAAACCCGCGGCGGCCGCGTCGATGCGGTGGCGGTGAAGTCCGAGCACCTGCTCAACGCCAAGGGCGCGACCTACGCGCAGTCGGCCGACTGGGGCGTGGAAGAAGCCGAAGGCTTCATCAAGCTGTTTGGCATGAGCTCCACGCTGTACGCGCAGGTCAACCGCTGATCCGCGACGGGCGCCGCTTGGCGGTGCCCGCTGTTGTTTCCGCCCGGCGCACTTGCGCCGGGCTTCCACTGCTTTCTTCCGGTTTGAATGCCCATGACGCAGTTGCTTGACACGACGCTGGACCACCTGCAGGCGCTGGTGTCGTTTGACACCCGCAATCCGCCGCGTGCCATCACCACCGGTGGCATCTTCGATTACCTGCGCGCCAACCTGCCGGGCTTCAATGTCGAGGTGATCGACCACGGTGCCGGTGCGGTCAGTTTCTACGCGGTGCGTGGCACGCCCAAGTACCTGTTCAATGTGCATCTGGACACGGTGCCGGATTCACCGCACTGGTCGGCTGATCCGCATGTGATGCGGCGCCTGGACGACCGCGTGGTCGGCCTGGGGGTATGCGACATCAAGGGCGCCGCCGCCGCGCTGGTGGCCGCCGCCAACCTGACCGATGGCGATGCGGCGTTCCTGTTTTCCAGCGACGAGGAAGCCAATGATCCGCGCTGCATCGCTGCCTTCCTGGCCCGTGGCATCCCCTATGAAGCGGTGATCGTCGCCGAGCCGACCATGAGCGAAGCGGTGCTGGCCCACCGTGGCATCAGTTCGGTGCTGATGAAATTTGCCGGTCGTGCCGGCCATGCTTCGGGCAGGCAGGATCCGTCGGCCAGCGCGCTGCACCAGGCCATGCGCTGGGGCGGAAAAGCGCTGGAACATGTCGAGTCGCTGGCGCATGCACGCTTCGGTGGCCTGACCGGGCTGCGCTTCAACATCGGCCGCGTCGAAGGGGGGATCAAGGCCAACATGATCGCGCCCGAGGCCGAGCTGCGTTTCGGCTTCCGTCCGTTGCCGTCGATGGACATCGACGGGTTGCTGGCCACTTTCGCCGGCTTTGCCGAGCCGTCGGCGGCGCACTTCGAGGAAACCTTCCGCGGCCCGAGCTTGCCGTCCGGTGATATCGCCCGTGCCGAGGAGCGCCGCCTGGCCGCCCGCGACGTCGCCGACGAGCTGGGCCTGCCGATCGGCAATGCGGTGGATTTCTGGACCGAGGCCTCGCTGTTCTCGGCCGGTGGCTACACCACGATGGTGTATGGCCCGGGCGATATCGCCCAGGCCCATACCGCCGATGAGTTCGTCACGCTGGAACAGTTGCAGCGTTATGCGGAGTCGGTGCTGCGGATCCTGCAGCGCGGCGCCTGAAGCACGTGACCCGGCGCGGCTGCGCCGGATTCTCCCCTGCGACCGCGGTCGCCCCGATGAAGCAAGACATGTCCCCTGCCATGCAACCCCACCGCCAAACCCGCCAGACCATCGTGCGCCTGCTCTCGAGCATGGCCAGCGCCAAGGAGATCAGCCAGTACCTGAAACGGTTCTCGCAGCTCGATGCCAAGCGCTTTGCCGTGGTCAAGGTCGGTGGCGCGGTATTGCGCGACGATCTGGAAGCGCTGACCTCGTCGCTATCCTTCCTGCAGGAGGTCGGCCTGACCCCGATCGTGCTGCACGGCGCCGGCCCGCAGCTGGATGCCGAGTTGTCGGCGGCCGGAATCGAGAAGCACACCATCGACGGCTTGCGGGTGACCTCGCCCGAAGCGTTGGCGATCGTGCGCAAGGTGTTCCAGAGCTCCAACCTGAAGCTGGTGGAAGCCCTGCAGCAGAATGGCGCACGTGCGACCTCGATCACCGGTGGTGTGTTCGAGGCCGAATACCTCGACCGCGATACCTACGGTCTGGTCGGCGAGGTCAAGGCGGTGAACCTGGCGCCGATCGAGGCGAGCCTGAAGGCCGGTTCGATCCCGGTGATCACCTCGCTGGGCGAAACCCCGAGCGGGCAGATCCTCAACATCAACGCGGATTTTGCCGCCAATGAGCTGGTGCAGGAGCTGCAGCCGTACAAGATCATCTTCCTGACCGGTACCGGTGGCTTGCTCGATGCCGAGGGTCAGGTGATCGATTCGATCAACCTGTCCACCGAGTACGACCAGCTGATGGCGCAGCCGTGGATCCACGGTGGCATGCGGGTCAAGATCGAGCAGATCAAGGACCTGCTGGACCGCTTGCCGGAGGAGTCCTCGGTGTCGATCACGCGTCCGGCCGATCTGGCCAAGGAGCTGTTCACCCACAAGGGCTCGGGCACGCTGGTGCGTCGCGGCGAGAAGGTGCTCAAGGCGACATCGTGGGATCAGCTCGATACCGCGCGGCTGAAGACGCTGATCGAATCCAGCTTCGGCCGTACGCTGGTGCCGGACTACTTCGAGAAGACCAGGCTGCTGCGCGCCTATGTCAGCGAGCACTACCGCACCGCGGTGATCCTCACTGATGAGGCCGAGGGCGTGTACCTGGACAAGTTCGCCGTGCTGGACGACGCACAGGGTGAGGGGCTCGGGCGTGCGGTCTGGAACGTGATGCTGGAGGAAACCCCGCAGCTGTTCTGGCGCTCGCGCAACGGCAACCCGGTCAACCATTTCTACTATTCCGAATCCGATGGCTGCTACAAGCTCGACCACTGGAAGGTGTTCTGGTTTGGCGCCGACGATTTCGACAGCATCAAGGGCTATGTGAAGCACTGCGCCGAACGCAAACCGAGCCTCCAAGGCTGAGTGATGCTGCCGCACTCGGCCACTGCGTGGAGCACCGTGCCGACCCTGCGGGGCCGGCACGTAACGCTGGAGCCGTTGCAGATGTCGCACGTGCCGGCGTTGCAGCGGGCGCTGGGTGAGGGCGAGCTGTCGCGCTGCTGGTACACCAATGTGCCCGCGCCGGAGGATGCCGCACGTTATGTCACTGCGGCACTCGAGGCGCAGGTGCAGGGCAGGGCGCTGGCCTTTGCGGTCGGCAACGCCCGCGGTGAGATTGTGGGCAGCACGCGCTTCTACGCGCTGGACGCGGATGTGCCTCGGCTTAATATCGGCTACACCTGGTATCACCCCAGCGTCCAGCGCACCGGGCTGAATACCGAGGCTAAGCTGCTGTTGCTGCGGCACGCCTTCGAAACCCTGGGCTGTATCAGTGTCGGCTTCGAGACCAGCTGCTTCAACCAGGCCTCGCGCAATGCCATTGCCCGGATCGGTGCCAAGCAAGATGGTGTGCTGCGCAACCACAAGCGTCACGCCGACGGGTCGCGCCGCGACACCGTGGTGTTTTCCATCATCGACTCGGAATGGCCGGCGGTGAAAGCCAACCTGCAGTTCCTTCTGGATTCGCACTCATGACTGACAAGAAATTCTCCCTGGGCATCGTTGGCGCCCGCGGCTACACCGGCACCGAGTTGATCAAGCTGGTGGCCGCGCATCCGCGGATCGAGCTGGCGTTCGTGTCTTCGCGCGAGCTGGCTGGCCAGCGCGTGGCCGACCATAACCCCGCCTATTGTGGCGAGCTGCGCTACGAAAACCTGGATGCCGATGCGGTGGCCGCCAAGGGCGTGGACGCGGTGGTGCTGGCGCTGCCCAACGGCAAAGCCGAGCCGTTTGTGACCGCGCTGGACGCGGCCCGGCCAGACACGGTGATCGTCGATCTTTCCGCCGATTACCGCTTCGACAACAGCTGGTACTACGGCCTGCCGGAGCTGACCCGTGGGCGCTATGCCGGGCACAAGCGCATCAGCAATCCGGGCTGCTACGCCACCGCCATGCAGCTGGCGATCACGCCGCTGCTGTCACAGCTGGCCGGCCCGCCGACCTGCTTCGGCGTGTCCGGCTGGTCCGGTGCCGGTACCACGCCCTCGGACAAGAACAATCCCGAACTGCTGCGCGACAACCTGATGCCGTATGCGTTGACCAACCACGTGCACGAGCGCGAGGTGTCGACCCAGCTCGGTGTGCCGGTGGAATTCATGCCGCATGTGGCCCCGCACTTCCGCGGCATCACCATGACCGTGAATCTGTGGCTGCAGCAGCCGCGCAGCCGCGAAGAGATCGTCGCGCTGTATCAGCAGCGCTATGCCAACGAGCCGCTGGTGGAGGTGGTCGATGAGGCGCCGTGGGTCAGCCGCATTGCCGGCACGCATGGCGTGCAGATCGGTGGCTTCACCCTGGCGCCGGGCAACAAGCGGGTGGTGGTGGTGGCGACCATCGACAACCTGCTCAAGGGCGCGGCCACCCAGGCCTTGCAGAACCTCAACCGGGCTTTGGGGCTGGATGAGCTGACCGCCATTCCGCACTGAACCTCTCGCACAACTGACGGGATATCCCCATGACCAACCTGCTCTGGCAGAAACCCGGTGTCGCGGTTGACGCCAAGATCCAGACCTTCCTCGCCGGCGACGACGTGATCCTCGATCGCGAGTTCTTCCTGCACGACATCCAGGCCAGCACCGCCCATGCTGAAGGGCTGCAGCACATCGGTATTCTCAGTGCCGATGAACTGGCGGCGCTCAAGCGCGAACTGGTGGTGCTGGCCGAGGATTTCCGCAGCGGCGCCTTCGTGCTGGACGAGCAGTACGAGGATTGCCACTCGGCCATCGAGGCACGCCTGACCGAGCGTCTGGGTGATGCCGGCCGCAAGATCCATACCGGGCGCAGCCGCAACGACCAGATCCTTGTGGCCACGCGTCTGTGGCTGAAGGAGAAGCTCGAACGCGTTGCGCAGATCAGCGTCGAGGTCGCCAAGGTGGCCTTGGACCGCGCCGCCGCCGAACAGCGGCAGCCGTTGCCGGGCTATACCCATATCCAGCGCGCCGTGGTGTCCTCGGCGGGCATGTGGTGGGCCGGCTGGGCCGAGGCTTTCATCGACAACGCCATCCGCGCCCGCGACACCCGCGCGTTGATCGATACCAACCCGCTGGGCACGGCCGCCGGCTACGGCGTCAACCTGCCACTGGACCGCGAACACACCACCGCCGCGCTGGAATTCTCGCGGATGCAGATCAGCCCGATCTACGCGCAGCTGTCGCGTGGCAAGTTCGAACTGGCCGCGCTGGAAGCGCTGGGTGGCGCCACCCTGGATCTGCGCCGCATCGCCTGGGATCTGTCGCTGTTCACCACCGGTGAGTTCGCTTTTGTCGCGCTGCCGGCGCAGTACACCACCGGCAGCTCGATCATGCCGAACAAACGCAATCCCGACGTGATCGAGCTGATGCGGGCCACCCATGCCAGCGTCGCCGCCGCACGTACCGAGATTGAGCAGCTGCTGTCGCTGCCGTCCGGTTACCAGCGCGACCTGCAGAACTCCAAGGGTGCCATCGTGCACGGCTTCGGTCGTGGACTGGCGGCACTGGAGCTGCTGCCGGCGCTGCTGTCCAATCTGGATTGGCGCGATGACAACATCCGTGCCGCGATCGATTCGGGTATGTATGCCACCGATGTGGCGGTGGAAGCCGCGGTGGCCGGTGTGCCGTTCCGCGACGCCTACAAGGCCGCTGCCGAGGCCGCCGACAGCGCAGGGCAGGGGCGTACCCCCGAGGGCAGTCTGGCCGCCCGTGTTTCACCCGGTGCCGCGGCGGACCTGCGGCTGGACGAGCTGGGGACGCGCTGGCAGGCGCTGCAGGGCTGAGTCGACACGATGCGGGCGCCCCACAGGCGCCCGTATTGGTTCTAGAAGAAAGCAAGTGCGACGAACGCATGGCTAGCGTGCTGTCATAGCCGGCAAAGGAGAGCGGAATGAGGCTGTATCTGGTGATGGCCCTGCGCAGGCCGTCGTTCGACAACGCGGTGATCGCGCCCCACAAGGCGTTCCTGGATGACCTGAGGGGCCAGGGCCGCCTGTATGTCACCGGAGGATTCAGTGACGGCAGCGGTGGCGCCTATGTGCTGCAGAACGTGGCCGATCTGGACGAGGCCAAGGCCATCGTCGCCCGTGATCCGCTGGCGGTTCACAACAGCTCCGAACTCACCATCCATGAATGGAACACACGCTGACCCCATGAGCCAGACCTCGCCCCCGGCATTTATCGAACAGCCGCTGCCGCCGTGGCGCCGCGCGGTGCTCAAGATCGGCAGCAGCTTGCTGGCCGCGGACGGCGGTGGTCTGACGCCGCGTTTCGCGCTTGGTCTGGCGCAGTTCGTGTCGGCCAATGTGCTGGCCGGGCGTGAGGTGGTGATCGTGTCCTCCGGTGCGGTGGCCGCCGGCCGCGCGATCCTGCCCAAGGCGGCCGAAGCCGGTGCGGCGATGGCCGCACGCCAGGCGCTGGCGGCGCTGGGGCAGGCGCAGCTGATCGCGCTGTGGCAGCGCTTCTTCGAGCGTCCCGTGGCGCAGGTGCTGTTGACGCACGATGACCTGCGCAACCGCCGTCGCTATCTCAACGCACGCGCCACGCTCCACGAGTTGTTGGCGTTGGGCGCGCTGCCGGTGGTCAACGAAAACGACACTGTGTCGGTGGATGAGCTCAAACTCGGTGACAACGACAACCTCGCCGCGATCGTTGCCGCACTGGTCGATGCCGATGCGCTGTTCATCGCCACCGATATCGATGGCCTGTACAGCGCAGATCCGCGCAGCAATCCGCAGGCGGAGCCCATCAACGAGGTGCATGAGCTGACGCCGGGGATCCTGGCCATGGCCGGTGGCAGCGGCAGCGCGGTCGGCACTGGTGGTATGCACACCAAACTGCAGGCCGCGGCCAAGGCCGGCGCTGCCGGTATCGACACCTTCCTGTTCAATGGCCGCGATGGCGATGTGGTGCGTGGACTGGCCCAGGGCCGCCTGCGTGGTACGCGCCTGTATGCCGGTCAATCGCGGATCGCCGCGCGCAAATACTGGCTGAGGCATGCGCCGGTCGAGCCGGGCGCGATCCTGGTCGATGCTGGCGCCGCGCGCGCGCTGCGCGAGAAGGGGGCCTCGCTGCTGCCTGGCGGTGTGAGTGGGGCCGAGGGCGAGTTCCGCCGCGGCGATATGGTCGAAGTGCGACTGCAAGATAACGGGGATACGCATTGCATCGCGCGTGGGATCAGCCAGTATTCGGCGACCGACATCCGCCGTATCAGCCATCACCATACGCGCGAGATTGAAAGCATCCTCGGCTACAACTACGGCGACAACGTGATCCACCGTGACGACATGGTGTTGCTGTGATCCTCCGGCTTCGAATCCGCTTCGGGAATGACCATGAGTGATATCCGCACCCTGGCGCTGCAATGTCGCGCCGCCGCCCAACACCTGGGGCAGCTGTCAACGCAGGCGCGCAGCGCGCTGCTGCTGGCCATGGCCGATGCGCTGGAGGCCGATGCGGTGGTGATTCTTGCTGCGAACGGGGAAGACCTGGCCGCCGCGCGCGCCAAGGGCGTGGGCAGCGCGATGCTGGACCGGCTGGCGCTCACCCCTGCGCGTCTGGCAGGGGTCGCCGATGCGCTGCGCGAAGTGGCCGCATTGCCGGATCCGGTCGGCGAGGTCACGCGGGACTACGTACGCCCCAATGGCATCCGCGTGCAGAAGGTGCGGGTGCCGCTGGGAGTGATCGCGATGATCTACGAAGCGCGCCCGAACGTGACCGCCGATGCCGCGGCGCTATGCATCAAGGCCGGCAATGGCGTGATCCTGCGCGGCGGTTCGGAGGCGATCCACTCCAATACTGCGATCGCCGCCAGCCTCCGGCGTGCGCTGCGTGAAGCCGGTGTTGCCGAGGCGGCGCTGACCCTGGTCGAGGATCTGCGCCGCGAAACCATGTTGGAGCTGCTGCAGCTCAATGACATCATCGATCTGGCGATTCCGCGTGGCGGCGAGGGGCTGATCCGCTTTGTCGCCGAACACGCGCGCGTGCCGGTGATCAAGCACTACAAGGGCGTGTGCCACCTGTTTGTCGATGACAGTGCCGACCTGCAGCTGGCGCTGGATCTGCTGATCGACGGCAAGGTGTCGCGTCCGGCCGCCTGCAACTCGCTGGAGACCTTGCTGGTGCATGCGGATATCGCACCGCGCTTCCTGCCGTTGGCCGCGACCGCGTTGCGTGCGCGCGGCGTCGAGTTGCGCGGCGATATGGCCACGCAGGCGCTGTTGCCGGAGGTGTTGCCGGCCACGGAGGATGACTACGCCGCCGAGTACCTGGATCTGGTTCTGGCCATTCGCGTGGTGCCCGATATGGCGGCGGCGATTGCGCATATCCAGCGCTATACCTCCGATCACACCGAAGTCATCGCTACCGCGGACCCTGCCCATGGCGAGGCGTTCATGCATGCCCTGCGCTCGGCAGTGGTGATGGTCAATGCCTCGTCGCGCTTTTCCGACGGCGGGGAACTGGGGCTGGGAGCAGAAATCGGCATTTCCACCACGCGCCTGCATTCCTATGGCCCGATGGGCCTGGAGGCGCTGACGGTGGAGCGATTTGTGGTGCGCGGCGAAGGCCAGGTGCGACACCCGCTGGTCTGAAGACGGCCCGCGATTTCCGCGCGCGGGCTGCAGCGCTGGATATGGCGCTGCGCGTTACCAGTGGTCTTCCAGCTGCTGCGGCTTGCAGGCGAACCATGCAGCGACCAGTAGCACGGTCGAACACAGTGCCAGGAAGGCGAATGACCACGCCCAGCCGTCACTGATGCCGTGCAGCCAGCCGAACAGCAGCGGCCCAAGGCTGGCCAGGCTGTAACCCACGCCTTGCATGAAGCCGGACAGTGCCGCCGAGCCGGCCTGGGTGCGGGTGCGCAGGTTGATCAGGGTCAGCCCCAGCGGGAAGGTGGACGGTCCGAGTCCGGCGATGATCGCCCACAGCCAGGGGGCACGCATCGGCGCCAGCAGCAGGCCGGCGAAGGCGATCATGTTCAGCACGAACACCATCACCGCGATCGGGAAGGGGTTGCGCATGCGCACCGCCAGGGCCGGGACCAGCAGCGATGGGGCAAGGCCGATTGCCGAGTAGACCGCAACCATCACACCACCGAGTGATTCGCTGGCGCCGGCTTCGACCATCACCTTCGGTAGCCAGGTGAACAGCGAATAGGTGCCCAGCGAAGTCATGCCGAACATCAGCGCCATGCCCCAGCCGAGTGAGGTTTTCCAGACCTCGCCGGTGGTATGCGTGGTGCCGCTGGTTGTGGTCTCGATATGCGGCGCGGTGCGCGCCAGCAGAAGCCAGGGCAGTACCGCGGCCGCGGACAGCAGCGACCACATGCCCAGCGAGATGCGCCAGTCGAACTGGTTGGCGACCGGTACGGCCAGCAGCGCCGGCACCATCGTGCCGGCCTGCAGGACGGTGATGTAGATCGTGCTCAGTGTGCCGACCCGATCGGCGAAGTAGCGCTTGACCAGGGGCGGTACCACGACATTGCCCATGCCCATGCCGGCCAGCGCGATGGCCGAGCCGAGCATCAGCACGCCGACGTTGTCGGCGAAGGCGCGTACCAGCAGGCCGGCGGTGGCCAACACCATGGCCAGTATCGCGGTGCGCTCCAGGCCGATGGTGCGGGTGATACGCGGTGTGGCCAGACCGAATACGGCGAAGGCCGCGGTCGGCATCATGCCCAGCACGCCGGTCATGGTGCTGCCGAAATCAAAAACGTGGCCCAGGCGGTCCAGCAGCGGGGTCAGCGAGGTGACCGCGCTGCGCAGGTTCGCGGCGACCAGCACGATGGCGGCGAAGGCCAGCAGTCGCCCCTTGAACAGGGATGTGGACGGTTGTGGAAGGTTGGATGCGGACACGGGCTGACTCCAGCGCGGGCGGGAAGCGGTGTATTGCTTCAGAAACCGCCAAAAACAAAAGCCGGCCTAGGGCCGGCTTTTGTCGAATTGGTCGGGGAGACAGGATTCGAACCTGCGACCTCTACGTCCCGAACGTAGCGCTCTACCAGACTGAGCTACACCCCGAAGGAGCCGCTCATGATAGCGGTGACCCTCATGTCTTGCAAGTTTTTTTGTTCAGTTCACGCGTCTGCATGACGTGGCGCGTGACTGCCGGGACAGGACAATCCCGGTGACAAAAAAGCCTGGTAAACGTTGCCGTTTTCCAGGCCTTCTTGCGACCTTCTGGTCGGGGAGACAGGATTCGAACCTGCGACCTCTACGTCCCGAACGTAGCGCTCTACCAGACTGAGCTACACCCCGTGAAGGAGCCCGGAAAGATACGCTCAGTCCGGGCTTATGGCAATAGCAAAACGCTATTTTTTAACGGTTCTCTGCCTTGCGGCGATCTTCGCGGGCTTCAAACCACATGCCATTGAGGATGGCGACGGTCGATGCCAGGCCCGCACCGAGAATCCAGGCGAAATACCACATGAGTTGACTCCTTGATTGTTGTCGTTGCGGATCAGTAGGCGTTCGGGTTTTCACCCATCTCTTCCAGCGTCGTCTTGCCCTTGAGCACGCGGTACACCCAGGTGGTGTAGCCGATGATGATGGGCAGGAAGATCACCGTGGCCAGCAGCATGACCCACAGCGTCAGGTGGCTGGAGGAGGCATCCCACACCGTCAGACTGGAGCCGGGCTGGGTGGAGGAGGGCAGCAGGAACGGGAAGATCGCAAAGCCGACGGTGAAGATGATGCCGGCGATGGAGGCGCCCGAGGCGATGAATGCCAGGCCGCCGCGATGCTTGCGTAGCAGTACCGCGCTGGCCAGTGCACCCAGCAGGCCCACGACCGGAGCCAGGATGGTGGCCGGCATGGTGCGGTAGTTGTGCAGCCAGCCGCCGGCCGCGGAGAACTCGGCCGTCTTCAGCAGCGGATTGCTGGCGCCATCGCTGACCATCTGCGAGGTGACCTGGTAGCCCGGCAGGCCGAAGGCGACCCAGGCGCCGGCCAGGGCGAACAGCACGAACGAGGCGATGGCGGCGATGCTGCCGATGCGGGCCGAGCGATCCGCGACCGGGCCGCTGGTCTTGAGTACCAGCATGGCCGCACCGTGCGAAACCAGCATCGTCACACTGACCAGGCCGGCCAGCAGAGCGAACGGGGTCAGCAGGCCCAGCAGGTTGCCCGTGTAGAACACGCGCTGGGTGTCGTCGAAATGGAACGGCACGCCCAGCAGCACATTGCCGACTGCCACGCCCATGATCAGTGCCGGGATGAAGCCGCCGACAAACAGCGCCTTGTCCCAGTTGTCGCGCCAGCGCTGGCTGGGCATCTTGCCGCGGTACTTGAAGCCGACCGGGCGCAGGATCAGGGCGAACAGGATCAGGAACATCGCCAGGTAGAACCCGGAGAAACTGACCGCATACAGTGGCGGCCAGGCGGCGAAGATCGCACCGCCACCGAGCACCAGCCATACCTGGTTGCCTTCCCATACCGGCCCGATGGTGTTGATCACCAGGCGGCGCTCCTCATCGGTCTTGGCCACGAACGGCAGCAAGGTGCCAACGCCAAGATCGAAGCCGTCCATCACCGCGAAGCCGATCAGCAGCACGCCCAGCAGCAGCCACCAGATCACGCGCAGTGTCGTGTAGTCCAGAAGAATGAATTCCATGAGTGTTCTCCTGCCTTATGCCTGGCCGTTGCCGGAGGCGCGGGCGTGATGGGGGACGGCGGCCGGTTCCTGCAGCGACGGCAGGATGTCGTCCGGACCCTTGCGGATGGCCTTGAGCATCAGCTTGACTTCGATGACCAGCAGCACCGTGTACAGCGCGGTGAAGCCGATCAGCGTGGCCAGGATCTCGTAGACCGCCAGTCCGGAGGCCGCATAGAACGTCGGCAGTACGCCATCCACCGCCCACGGCTGACGGCCGTACTCGGCGATGAACCAGCCACATTCAATGGCGATCCACGGGGCCGGCAACGACAGCAGGGCAACCTTGAGGAAGGTGCGCTTGTCTTCGAAGTTGTTGCGGCACGAGAAATAGAACGCCAGGGCGAAGAAGCCGATCATGTACACGCCCAGGCCAACCATGATGCGGAAGGTCCAGAACAGCGGCGCGACGGTGGGCACGGTGTCCAGTGCCGCCTGCGAGATCTCCTCCGGCGTGGCGTTGGCGATATCGTCGCGATAGCGCTTGAGCAGCAGGCCGTGGCCCAGGTCCTGCCAGTGACGGTCGAACACTTCGCGTGCTTCAACATCGTTCTTGTCGGCGCGGATGCGATTGAGCGCGGCATAGGCGATCTGCCCGCCTTTGACCCGCTCCTCGGCCTGCTTGACCAGGTCCAGGATGCCCGGGATTTCCTGATCCAGCGAACGCGTTGCGATCAGGCCCATCACATAGGGAATCTTGACCTCGAAGTCGTTGCGCTGCTCCTGCTGGTTTGGAATGCCGAATGCGGTGAACGGCGCCGGTGCCGGATAGGTGTGCCACATGCCTTCGATGGCGGCCAGCTTCATCTTCTGGTTTTCCGCGGTGGCGTAACCGGATTCGTCGCCCAGCACGGCGACCGAGATCGAGGCCAGCAGGCCGAAGGCGGCCGCGACGGCAAACGAGCGGCGGGCCAGATCGCGGTGCTTGCCGCGCAGCATGAAGAATGCCGAGATCGACATCACGAACATCGCGCCGGTGACGTAACCGGCCGACACGGTGTGCACGAACTTGGCCTGCGCCACCGGGTTGAGCAGCACGGCGGCAAAATCCACCACCTCCATGCGCATCGTTTCCGGGTTGAACACCGCGCCCACCGGGTACTGCATCCAGCCGTTGGCGATCAGGATCCACAGTGCCGACAGGTTGGTGCCCAGCGCCATCAGCCAGGTCACCGCCAGGTGCTGCACCTTGGTCAGCCGGTTCCAGCCGAAGAAGAACAGGCCGATGAAGGTGGCTTCGAGGAAGAAGGCCATCAGTCCTTCGATCGCCAGCGGCGCACCGAAGATGTCACCCACGTAGTGGCTGTAATAGGACCAGTTCATGCCGAACTGGAACTCCATCACGATGCCGGTACCGACACCCATGGCGAAGTTGATGCCGAACAGCACGCCCCAGAACAGGGTCATGCGCCGCCAGACCTCCTTGCCGGTCATGACGTACACGCTTTCCATGATCGCGATCATGAAGGAAAGACCCAGCGTGAGTGGGACGAACAGGAAGTGGTACATCGCGGTCAGCGCAAATTGCAGCCGCGACAGCTCTACGACGGTCGAGTCGATCATGGCCGTTCTACCTCGTGGGATATGGGCATCATGTTATGTCAGGAGGGGGGGTTCTACGATGTGTGATACTCCCTGTTCATACTGTCGCCTGCCTTGATCTGAATCAATGTGGCGCGGTGATGCAGCGGCGAAGGTAGGCCTCCGGCAGTGGGTGCAAGGCGTGTCTACAATCGGACAGGTTTTTTTCAGGCAGGTTGCCGGTCTTGAATGAGAGTACACATCCTGCTGAGGCGCAGCGTCAGCAGCGTCGTCAGCAACAGCAGTGGCTGGCCGGACTGGCCCAGGGCGCCCTTTCGCGGCAGCGGCTGGCCGCGTTCGCGATCTGTGCCTCCGGTGCCCTGCTGATCGGACAGGCGGCGGCCATCGCCTGGCTGATCCAGAGCATCGTGGTGGAGCATCGTCCGCTGGCGCAGACCGCCGCGGTATTCGGCCTGCTGGCGCTGGTCCTGCTGTTCCGCAGTCTGCTCGGGGGGCTGGCCCAGAGCGCGGCCGGCGATGTGGCGGACGCGGCCAGGCTGGCGCTTCGGGAAAAAGTGTACCGGCGTCTGATGGAACGGGGCCCCTTGTGGTTGCGCCGGCAGCGCACCGGTGAGCTGAGTGAGCTGCTGCTCAGTCACGGCGATGCCATCGAAGGCTACTACGCCGGTTTCCAACCGGTCCGTACGGAAGTGATGGTTGTGCCGCTGCTGATCGTGCTGGCCGTGGGCTGGGTGGACTGGGTGGTGGCGGTGATCCTGGTATGTACCGCGCCGCTGGTTCCGTTTTTCATGATGCTGGTGGGCTGGGGCGCCGAGGCGGCCGGTCGCGCGCAACTGGGAGAACTGGCGCGGATGAGTGGTCACTTCGCCGACCGCATCAAGGGGCTGGGCCTGCTGCGCCTGTATGGGCGTGGCGACGCCGAGCTCGGCGGCATCGCCGCGGCGGCCGAGGGCGTGCGCGAGCGCACCATGAAAGTGCTGCGGATCGCGTTTCTGTCTTCCACCGTGCTGGAATTTTTCGCCTCGATAAGTGTGGCGATGGTGGCGCTGTATCTGGGGCTCAGTTATCTGGGCCTGATGTCGTTGCACGCCACGGTGCCGACGCTGGGAACCGGCATGTTCTGCCTGCTGCTGGCCCCCGAGTTCTACGCCCCCTTGCGGCGCCTGGCCGCCCATTACCACGACCGTGCCAACGCGCTGGCGGCCGCGGCCGAGGTGGAGCGGCTGTTGCAGGACGACTTGCCGGTTGCTCCGGTGCCCTCGGAACCTGCGCTGCCGCCCGAGCCGGTCCAGTTGCACGCCCCGTTGCTGACGCTGCAGAACCTGACGCTGCGACCGCAAGGTGCGCGCCACGACGTGATGTCCGGGTTCTCGCTGAGCATCGACCAGGGCCAGCATCTGGCTCTGGTAGGCCCCTCCGGCTGCGGCAAAAGTACTTTGCTCGAAGCGCTGGCGGGCTGGCTGCCACCGCGCGAAGGGCGCATCCTGCGCCGCGGCCAGATGCGGGTGGGCTATGCGGGGCAGCGTCCGTACCTGTTCCATGGCTCGATTGCCGACAACCTGCGGCTGGCCGACCCGACCGCCAGCGATGCCCGTTTGGAGGCGGCGGCCGAAGCGGCGCAGGTCATGCGTTTTGCCCGGGAGCTGCCACTCGGGCTGGACACGGTGATCGGTGAGCGCGGCTTCGGCCTGTCCGGGGGGGAGGCACGACGCATCGGTCTGGCACGCCTGTTGTTGCGCGATCCGGATCTGCTGCTGCTTGATGAGCCCACCGCATTTCTTGATCCTGAAACCGAAGCCGCCCTGCTGCAGGCGCTGGCCATACATGCCCGTGGACGCACCGTGGTGATGGCGACCCACAGCGCGGCGGCGATGCGCTGGGCCGATGCGGTGGTGCGTTTGCACCCCGATCGTGCCGTGCCCGAGCAGGTGCAGGCATGAACGAAAGCATGCGAGAGGTGTTCGCCCGGCATCGCTGGCGTTTGCTGCTGGCGGTAGTGTTCCTGCTGACCACGATGCTGGCCGGCGTCGGCCTGCTCGGGTTGTCCGGTGGCTTCCTCACCGGTGCGGCGCTGGCCGGTGCGGCGGGGATGGGCGCCACCTTCAACTTTTTCTCGCCCTCGGCGGGGATCCGCGGGCTGACGATGGCGCGGATCGTGTCGCGCTATTTCGAAAAACTGGTCGGCCACGATGTGACGCTGCGCATCGCCCGCGACCTGCGTGTGTGGTTCTTCCGTCGCGCCTTGCCGCTGGCGCCGGCGCGGCTGGGCGGCAGCCGTACCGGCGAACTGCTGGCCCGGCTGGTTTCAGACATCAGCGAAGTGGATGGTGTGATGGTGCGGGCTGCCGGACCGCTGCTGGCGCTGCTCGGCATCGTACTGGCCAGCGTCGTCGCGGCAGCGCTGATCTACTGGCCGGCGGCCCTGTTGCTGGTCGCCATCGCGGGGGCGATCGGGATCGGTGTCCCGGTGCTGGCCGTGCGCCATGGTGAGCATGGCGAAATGGAACGCGCGCAGACGCGGGCGTCGTTGCGCACCCTGGCGTACGAAGGGCTGGAAGGTGTGGCGGATCTGACCGCGCTGCAGGCGCAGGGGGATTGGATCGCACGTGTGGATGCCGCCGCACTGCAGGTTGCCGCTCGCGACCGGCGTCGTCGTCGTCGCTTGATCGCTGGCAATGTGCTGCATTCGGCCTGCGCCGGAGTGGGGCTGCTGGCGATGCTGTGGCTGGCGCTGCACGCATTCGAGGGCGGTCAGGTGAGCGGGCCGCTGGCTGCGGCGCTGTTGTTCCTCACCGTGGCCTTGCTGGAAGTGGCCGCGGGCAGCAGTCTGGCCTGGCAGTCGCTGCAGTCGGCACGCGTGGCCGGCCAGCGCCTGCGTCAGATCGTGGACCAGGCCCCGGCGGTGGAAGATCCCGCCCAGCCCCGGGCTTTGCCGGACACGCCGGCAGAGGTGTCCTTTGAACAGGTGGTTTTCCATTGGCCCGGGGAGTCCCGGCAGTTGCTCGACGGGGTGGAGTTGCGACTGCGGCCGGGTGAGCGTGTGGCCATCCGCGGCGACAGTGGGTGTGGCAAGACCACGTTGTCGGCGTTGCTGCTGCGCCTGTGGGACCCTCGCCAAGGGGCCGTGCGCTACGGCGGCGTGGATCTGCGCGATGTCGCCCAGGAGGCGTGGCATCGAAAGGTGGCCTGGTTGCCGCAGGGCGCGCCGGTATTTGCCGGCTCCATCAGCGAGAACCTGCGATTGGGCGATCCACAGGCCGATGACGCGGCAATGTGGTCGGTGCTGGAACAGGTACGGCTGAGCGCCTGGGCGCAGCAGCAGGGGGGGCTGTCAGCGTGGGTCGGCGAAAACGGTGCGACCATGTCGGCCGGTCAGGCGCGCCGTCTGGCGCTGGCCCGCGCGCTGCTGCGCGATACGCCGCTGATGGTGCTCGATGAGCCCACCGAAGGATTGGACGTGGACACCGCGCACGCGTTGTTGCTTGATCTGGCTGCCGCGCTGGGCTCACGCAGCTTGTTGATGATCACCCATGATCCGTTGCCCGATGGCGTGGTGCACCGGGAATACCGTCTTCAGCACGGACAACTGCAGCCGCTGACCAACGCCGAAGTCCCCGCGCGCTGAGTACGGAGGGGCGCTGCGGAAAGCCGGTTCGAAAACCGTGAGGGCCTGGGCCCTCGGGCATTGCGGTGGGGTTTGCTGGCAGAGCAGGTTGTCGCGCAATGCGGCCTGTTTGCCCAGTGCGTAGCCGATGCCACCCAAAAGCAGCAGCGCGCCGCAGCCAATGGAAATGGCAGCCAGCGTTTCGTTGCGGCGCAGGTCCATGATGCCGGCGGCGATGAGCGCCAGTGGCAGCAGTGACCAGTGGAGGGTCAATGCCAGCACCATGCCGAGCAGCACGATGGTGTCGGTCCGATGCTTGAGTACGTTCGTTGCGTCCTGCATATACCTCTGTCTCCACGGAAGAGGGGATGTAGACCGGGTGTTGCCTGGGTGAGGCCGGTGAACGATAGCAGGGCGCTGCGCCGTGGCTCAAACGAGGCTGGGCAGCCAGCCGCTGAACACTGCAGCCAGCACAGTCAGATGGAGCACCACCGTTGCCCAGAACACCTGCTGGAAACTGCGCTTGCTGGATTTGTGGCGGAACAGTCCCTGCGCCAGCAGCGCGCCGGGCCAGCCGCCGAACAGGGCGATCAGGTGCAAGGTGCTTTCCGGGGTGCGCTGGTCGCCGCGTTGCGCGGCACTTTTGTCGTAGGCATAGAACGCCAGCGCCAGCAGGCTCAGGCCCACGATGGTCCCGGCGACCCAACCGGGAAGCAGTCGGGTTACCCCGCCCAGCACCGGTATCGACAGGGCAATCAAGCCCAGGGCGGTGCGGGGCAGGCGCCGGGCTGACTGCTTCGGCGCTGCAGGGGGTCTACCGGTAGCGGCGAAGCGGATGGCGGTGGCCGCCAGACGCCCACGCTCGTCGCGCTTGGGCTGGTAACTGATCAGCTGGCCTTCCAGCGGGCGCGGTGTGCCGCGTTCGAAGGCCTTGATATGGACGAAGGCGCGTTCGCCGCCACCATTGGGGCTGACGAAACCAAAGCCCTTGTCGTCATTCCAGTCCTGCAGCCGTCCTTGATAGCGCATCCGTTGTATCGCACGAGTAGGAGTGCCGGTATTGGAGCGCAGCGGCGAGGTGTTGTGAAGCGCTCAACGACCCCGCTCGGGCGGTGGTGCCTCGTCGCGCACCCGCAGGAAGCGCGCGAAGCGCGGCAGGCCGGTGGCGGTGTAGCCGTTGTAACGGTAGGTCACCAGGGTGCCGATGCCGGGCGGATTGGCGCGCTGCGCATCCTTCAGCCCGCTGCCGATGCGGAAGCGGGCGCCGTCGCTACGCTGTACCAGCAATGCGCCGAGCATGCCGCTGTACTTGCCCTTGCCGGGCAGATGCCCGACCACCCAGGCTTCGGCGTCCTGCCATGGCTTGAGCTTGAGCAGGCCTTCGCTGCGGCCGGGCAGGTAGCGGTTGTTCTGGTGGTGGAGCATCAGACCCTCGCCGTCGGCGGCAACCACCGATTGCAGCAGGCGCTGCAGGTGGGCGGTGTTGGGCATCCTCTGCTGCGGGATCAATGCGAGACCGGGTCTGTCTGTGGCCCGAACCAGCACCTGCAGCGCCGCCAGCCGTTGCGAGAACGTACCCGGGTGCGCGGGCAGGTCGAAGGCCATGAAGCGGATCGCGTGCCACTCCTGTGGACGGGCCGGGGTGGTGCGGATGATGGCGCTGACCTCGTCGAAACGGCCGCGGGCGATCCACAGTTCGCCATCCAGTGGCTGTTGCGGCCAGCCGCGGGTGAATCCGGGCGGAGCGCTGATGCGGTTGCCGGCACGCGTCCACAAGGCCTTGCCATCCCAGCGGGCGCGCACGCCGTCGAGCTTTTCACTGATCCAGTATGGCGCCGGATCGGTGCCGTCGCGCCACTGCCCGGCCAGCATCAAGGGCGGGGCAGTGCCGGCCCGGGCTTCAGCAGGCAGCAGACAGGCGCATAACAGCAGAAGGAGCAGTCGAGCCATGGCGGTCCCGGGGGGAAGGGCGAGGACTGCCACAATGGAGCGTGATCAAGGCGGTGGCTATCGGCGCCAGGCCGACGCGTGTGTAGGAATCGCCGGCTCAGTGCTGTCGGTCAGGCGGCCGGCAGCGTATCCAGGAAACCGCGTACGGCCGGGCCGAAGCGGTCGTAGTCGACCAGGAACGCATCGTGGCCCTGCGGCGATTCCATCCCGATGAACTGTGCCTGTGCCCCACCGGCCCGCAGGCCGTCGGCGATCTGCTGCTGCTGTTGCACCGGGAACAGGATGTCGGTGTTGGCGCCGATGGCCAGGGCGCGCGGCACCTGGATCTTCGCCAGCCCGGCCAGCACGTCGCCGTCGGCGTACTCGGCCAGGTCGAACCAGTCCATCGACCGGCCCAGATAGAGGTAGCAGTTCGGGTCGAAATGGCGGACGAAGCGGCGCGCATGCCCCTCCAGGTAGCTTTCCACCTGGAACTCCAGCCCGAACGGGTCATCGTCGTTGTGGCCCGGATCCTCCGAGTCCAGCCTTACCCGGCCAAAGCGGCCGTCCCACTCCAGCGCAGAGCGGTAGGTGATCACGCCCAGCTTGCGGGCCATGCGCATACCCGACTCCGGGTAGTGCGCTTCATCGTAATCACCGCCATTCCAGGCCGGATCCAGGCGGATGGCTTCGCGCTGCAGCGAGCGGATCGCGATGGAGAACGGCAGGGCCTGCGCGCTGCCGGAGATGTTGATGTGCGAACGGGCGATGCCCGGGTGCAGCAGTAGCAGGGCCAGCGCGGTCATGCCGCCCATCGAGTTGCCGATCAGGCAGGCCAGCCGGGTGATGCCGAGGGATCTGACCACCTCCGCCGCGGCATTGGCGATGTCTTCGATCGACAGCTCGGGAAAGGACAAACCATAGCGCTGGCCGGTGGCGGGATTGAGCGAGGCCGGGCCGGTGGAGCCCTTGCAGCTGCCCAGCGAGTTGACGCAGATCACGTACCAGCGGTCGGTGTCGATCGGCTTGCCCGGGCCGAGCATCGGCTCCCACCAGCCGGGGGCGGGATTGGCCGGGTTGCTGGCGGCGTGGGCATCGGGAGACAGGCCGGTGACGATCAACACGGCGTTGCCGGCATCGGCGGCCAGCGTGCCCCAGGTTTCAAAGGCGATCCGGGCGCCGTGCAGGTGGCCACCGCGCTTCATCGGAAAGGGCGAGGGCAGCGGATGGAAGCGGCTGCCGGGCGGAATGAATTCGGTCATCGGCTGATTTTACCGGGCTTGGCGTCCGTGTCTTGGATGCGCGACATGACCCCGGGTTATCTGCCTATGCCCGCTCCGCGCGAGGGGAGGTCGAGCAGGAGCTCCACCGGGGCGTCGGCCGGCAACGTGACGATCACCGGTGCCGATTCGATGTCGCCGTTTTGGCGGATTGCGGTGCCGCTTTGTGACAGCCGCGCGAACACCTCCACTTGCCTCAGCGACGACAGCTTTGCCGTCGGCATCGGGCTGTCGGTGTCGTCCAGGACCACGGTCAGCGGTTGCTGCGGGGCCGGGTGGCGCTCTACCGCCACCGGCATCGGTGGGCCACCGGGCACGCGGGCGATGACGAACAGCGTGTCGTTGCGGGAGGTCGCGCGCGTAGCCAGCGCCGGTGTCAGGGTCACCCGCACCTGCAGGCCCGCGCCGCTGGCGGCCGGCGCGGCTCCGGCCGGGCCGTCGGCAGCAGGACCGGCGGCCGCGCGGGCGGCGGCAATCTGTTCCTGCAATGCGGCGGCAGCGGCCGGCTGCAGGCGCGGCAGCAGCGATTCCCAGGTGCGGGCGGCCTGTTCGGCCTGGCCGCGCTGGCGCTGGGCGATGCCGATCAGCCAGATCGCGCGTTCGTTGTCCGGGGCCAGGGTGCGGGCATGTTGCAGCCAGCGCAGGCCGGTCTCGTCGAACAGGAAGGACGGTTCGGCCTGCGCCCGGGTCTGTGCGGCTTCGACCAGCAGGGCGGGTTCGTCGGGCATCAGCTGGACCGCGCGCTCATAGGCGGCCGCCGCCTCGGCAACGCGACCGAGTTCGAGCTGGGAGCGGGCCAGCAGCGTCCAGCCATCGGCGCGCTCGGGGTTTTTCTCCAGCGCGGCCTGCAGCTGGGTGATGCCCTCTTCCAGGGTTTGCGGCGCCGCCGCGGCGCGGGCCTGCGGTTGCAGTGCGGCCGGGGTTCCCAGCCACTGGTACAGGCCGATCGTGGCCACCACCATCGCCGCCACCAGCGTGCCCCAGATGCCGCGCTTGCCGGCGCGCAACAGCGGCCACAGCATCCAGCCGCCCGCGACGGCCGCCAGCAGTCCGGCCAGCGCGAGGAACAGGCCGCTTACCATTCGCGTTCTTCCTGACTGGATTCGTCCAGCGCCCTGGGCGGCAAGGCCCGGGCGCGGCGCCGTACATGGATGACCAGCATTCCCGCGCCGGTCAGCAGCAACAGCCCCGGGCCGAACCACAGCACTGCGGTGCCGGTATCCATCTGCGGCCGGTACAGCACGAACTGGCCGTAGCGCTCGACCAGGAACTGCTTGATCTGGGCGTCGCTGCGGCCTTCGTGCATCAACGTAAGCACTTCGCGGCGCAGGTCATGGGCGATCTGCGCGTTGGAGTCGGCCAGCGACTGGTTCTGGCACTGCACGCAGCGCAGCTCGGCGGTCAGGGCGTGGAAGCGGACTTCCTCGGCCGGGTTGCGGAACTGCAGTGGCGTGGGGTCGCCCATCGGCTGGGCCTGGACCGCGCCGGCAGTGCCGAGCAGCAGAACCAGCCGCAGTGCCCAACGCCTCATCGCGCGCTGCTCGTGGCCGGCAGCGTACCGGGATTGCCGGCGGCGGCTTCCACTTTCTCCAGCGCCGGGATCAGCTGCGTGTCGAGCACGTGCTGGGTGATCGCGCCGCTGTATTTCCAGCGGACGATGCCGCTGCCATCGACCAGGAAGGTTTCCGGCGCGGCGGCGATGCCCCAGTCCAGCGCGGTGCGGCCGTCCTGGTCGGCGAGCACCACCATGTACGGATTGCCCAGTTGCTCCAGCCAGCGCAGCGCCTCGGCGGGCTCGTCCTTCCAGTTGTAGCCGACCATGCGCAGGCGCTTGGTTTCGGCAAACCGGGTCAGTACCGGATGCTCGTCGCGGCAGGCCGGGCACCAGCTGCCCCAGACATTGAGCAGGTAGGGCGCACCGCGCAGATCCTGGCTGCCGATCAGGACGCTGGGGTCGTGCAGCACCGGCAGCGAGAATTCCGGCGCCGGCTTGTCCTGCAACGCCGAGGGCAGGCTGTCGCGGTCCGGATTTCCCGAGCGGCTGACGCCATAGAGCATCAGCCCCATCAGGCCGATGAAAAACAGCACGCCGAGGACGATCGCCACCGGTGGCAGGCGCTGCGGGCGGACGGGCGGTTGCGGGGACGGATTGGACATCAGGCTTTCCTCTGCGGAATGCGGCGGAAGCGGCGGTCGACGGCGGTGATGAAGCCACCCAGCGCCATCAGCGCCGCTCCCAGCCAGATCCAGCGGACAAAGGGTTTGATCTGCACGCGCACCGCCCAGGCACCATCGCCCAGCGATTCGCCCAGGGCGACATAGATATCACCGCCGAGCGCCGGGTGGATGCCGGCCTCGGTCATGGCCTGGCCGCCACTGGCATACATGCGTTTTTCCGGGTGCAGCAGGGCGACCGCGTCACCGTTGCGGGAAACCTGCACATGGCCGCGGTCGGAGTGGTAGTTGGGACCATCGACGGCATCCACGCCCTCCAGCGTGAGCTGGTAGCCGCCGGCATCCACCGACCTGCCCGGTGCCAGCGCCACTTCATGCTGGACATGCAGCGCTTCCACCAGCAGCGCGCCGACCAGAAACACGGCGATACCCAAATGCGCCAGCAGCATGCCCACGGCTTCGGCGTTGAGCCGGCCACTGTTGCGCAGGCGTTGCCCCAAGTAATAGAGAGTGCCCAGACCGACCCACGCGGCGGCGGCAATACCCGCGGCAGCTTTCAGCTTGCCCTGCGACGCCATGAACCAGGTCACGGTGCCCAGCAGCAGGGCCAGTCCGGCCCACGGCGCGAGCAGTGCCAGCGGGCGCAAGCCCTGTTCGCGCTGCCAGCGGGTCAGCGGGCCGAATGGTAGCAGCAGCACCAGCGGGGTCATCAGCAGTACGAACAAGGTGCCGAAGTAGGGCGGGCCGACCGACACCTTGCCCAAATCCAGCGCGTCGGCGATCAGCGGATACAGCGTGCCCAGCAGCACCATTGCGCAGGCGCAGCTGAGCAGCAGGTTGTTGGCCAGCAGCAGACTTTCGCGCGAATTGAGGCTGAAGGCGCGGCGGGAACTGTCGCTGTTTCCTTCCAGTCCGGGGGCACGCAGTGCGTACAGCAGCAGCGAGCCGCCGATCACCAGCGCCAGGAACACCAGGATGAATAGGCCGCGCGAAGGATCGGCGGCGAACGAATGCACGCTGGTCAGCACACCGGAACGGACCAGGAAGGTGCCCAGCAGCGACAGCGCGAAGGCGGCGATGGCCAGCAGCAGGGTCCAGCCGACGAACACGCCGCGCTTCTCGGTCGCCGCCTGTGAATGCAGCAGCGCCGCGCCGATCAGCCAGGGCATGAAACTGGCGTTCTCCACCGGGTCCCAGAACCACCAGCCGCCCCAGCCCAGCTCGTAGTACGCCCACCAGCTGCCCAGCGCGATACCGAGGGTGAGGAAACCCCAGGCCACGTTGGTCCATGGCCGCGTCCAGCGCAGCCAGCGCACGTCGATGTGGCCATCGAGCAGGGCGGCGATGGCGAAGGCGAACGGCACCGCGAAGCCGACATAGCCGAAGTACAGCATCGGCGGGTGGATGATCAGGCCCGGGTCCTGCAGCAGCGGGTTCAGGTCGTGGCCTTCGGCGGCGGCCGGCAGCAGGCGCACGAAGGGATTGGAGGTGAACAGCAGAAAGGCGAGAAAGCCGACGCTGATCAGCCCCATCACCGCCAGCACGCGCGCCACCACGTCGGTCGGCAGCTGGCGCGAGCAGATCGCCACCGCGGCGGTCCACAGCGCCAGCACCAGCGCCCACAGCAGCAGCGAGCCCTCGTGCGCGCCCCACACCGCCGAATAGCGGTAGATCATCGGCAGCAGCGAGTTGGAGTTCTCGGCGACGTAACGCAGCGAGAAATCCTGCTGGACGAAGGCGATGGTCAGCACCCCGAAGGCGCCGGCCACGGAGGCCAGTTGCAGCAGCGCGGCCGGGCGGGCGGTGGCGATCAGCGCGTCGTTGCGGCGGTGTGCGCCAATCAGCGGGAGCACGCTCTGCAGAACGGCTGCCAGCAACGCGAGGATCAGCAGGACCTGTCCGATTTCAGGCAGCACTCAGGGCGTTTCCGTGGTGGCGGGGGCATCGGCGGGCACCTGGTGCTTGGTGTGCGCCATGCCCATCTTGTCGGCCAGTTCCTTGGGCATGTAGGTCTCGTCATGTTTGGCCAGCACGTCCTCGGCGACGAACACGCCATCGACCATGCGGCCGGTGGCGACCACCGCCTGGCCCTCGCGGAACAGGTCCGGCAGGATGCGGTCATAGGTGACCGGCAGCTGCGCGTCGCCATCGGTCACCTCGAAACGGGCCAGCAGGGCGCCGGTTTCGCGCTGGAACGAGCCCTTGGCGACCATGCCGCCGAGGCGGAAACGCGCGTCGGGCGCGACCTTGCCGGCCATCACTTCAGCCGGGGTATACAGGTAGGCGATGTTGCGCTGGAGCGCGGTGGCCACCAGGGCCGCGGCGATGCCGGCGGCGGCGAGTATCGCACCCACCAGCAGCAGGCGTCGGCGCTGGACAGGACTCATCGGCTCAACTCTCCCTGGTCGGCTTGCGGGGTGGCGCTGCGGCTGGCACGGGCCAGCCGGCTGCGGGCCTCACGCAGCTGCTGGCGCAACTGCAGCCGGGGGATGATGAAGTCCCACGCCAGTACCGCGAAGAAAACGCCATAGGCCAGCGCCACATACTTGAAGTAGCTCATTGTGCTTTCTCCAGACGTTCGCGTACCCAGCCCTTGCCGGTCTCGCGGCGCAGGTTGTCGGCGCGGGCGCGCGCCAGCAGCGAGCCGGCGAACCAGAACTTGGTGGCCAGCACCATCAGCCACAGCGGCAGGGTCATGCTGCTGTCCATGCTCGATTCGCCGAACACACGGATGGTCTGGCCCTGGTGCAGCGAATTCCACCACACCACCGAATAGCGGATCACCGGCAGCAGCACCACGCCGACGATGGCCAGCAGGCCGGCGGCGCGGGCGGCGGCGCGGCGGTCGTCGATGGCGCCGTACAGGCCGATCACGCCCAGATACAGGAACAGCAGGATCAGCTCGGTGGTCAGGCGCGGGTCCCAGTCCCACCAGGTGCCCCACATCGGCTTGCCCCAGATGCTGCCGGTGAGCAGGGTGATCACGGTGAAGGCGGCACCGATCGGCGCGCAGGCCATGGCCAGGATCTCGCACAGCTTGATCCGCCAGACCAGGGCGAGGGCGGCGTAGAACGCCATCAGCGCGAACACGAACAGGCTCATCCAGGCTGCCGGCACGTGGATATAGAGAATGCGGAAGCTGTCACCCTGCTGGTAGTCGGCCGGCACCACCGCCAGCGCCTGCCACAGGCCGAAGGCGAACAGCGGCAGGGCGGCGAGATAGCACCAGGGTGACCAGCGTGCGGCAAAGGCATCGAAGTAGGCGGGAGAACCCAGCTTGTGGAACCAACCGATCAAACCTTTGAACATCCGCTCGCTCGCTGAGGAAGACGAAGGCAGTGCCATCGCGGGGCCCCGCCGCCAAGCCCCGCCAAGCGCAGGCGCCTTTGCTGCCGCAAGATTAGCTCAAGACGGCGCCCTTGGTGTGGCCAGCAATCAATGACAAAGCGCCTTCGTGCGTGATAGCGGCGCGGGTCAGGGGCTGGGGCGGTCTCGGGGCAGCGTGCCCTGCAAAAACCGGTATACGGATGCGCGCGCTTGCTGCTGCGCCTGCGGTATGTCGCTGGCGTCGATGCGGCCATTGATCGAGCGCAGGATCAGGCCGCCAAGGATCAGCGTGTAGAAGTCCTTGGCCGCGGCCGCGTTGTCGTCAATGTGCAGCCGGCCGGCCAGCGCCTCGCGGGCGAAATACTGGCTGAGCAGTCTCTCCATCGGCTCCACCCCATGGGCCAGGAACCAGTCCCGCAGTTCGGGATGGGCCGGGCCCTCGGAAACGACGATGCGGTGGCAGGCGATGCGGACCGGGCTGAGGATTTCCTCGACCATCCGGCAGGCCGCGTTTTCCAGGGCCTGTTCCGGCGGCAGCGTGGATTGCAGCAGCTCCTCCACGCTTTGCCCGAAGTCGTGGATACTCTGCTCCATCAACGCGTGCGCCAGCCCTTCCTTGTCGCCGAAGGCCCGGTAAAGGGTGGCCATGGATCCGCCGGCGCGCTTGACGATGTCCGACAGCCGCGCGCCCTGGTAGCCCTTTTCGTTGAGGACCTCGGTGGCCGCTTCGAGGAACTTTCCCATCCGCTGCTCGCCGCGGCGTTGCATGCCGACGACAGGCCGCGGTCGAAACGGGGACTTCACGCTGTCGGGAGAGCCGGGGGAGTCGGGGCTGGACATCGGGCGACCGCAGGCAGGAAGCGGACGCCAAGAGTAGCGCGTCACCGGCTCAGGAGTTGGCGATGCGGATGGCCGCGGCCGCCGTCAGCGGGGCGAGCACGGCACTGGCCACGAGGCCGGCGGCCAGCATGAGCAGGGCGCCGGTCGCATCCAGACCCTGCGCCGAGGCGGCCACGGCCCCGGCACCGAACACCAGGACCGGCACGTACAGCGGCAACACCAGCAGGGCAAGCAGGATGCCGGCGCGGCGCATGCCCACCGTCAGTGCCGCCACCACCGCGCCGAGCAGGCTCAGCAGCGGGGTCCCCAGGGCCAGCGAGGCCACCAGCACCGGCAGCTGTTCGCGCGGCAGCTGCATCAGTTCGGCCAGCAGCGGGCTCACCAGCACCAGCGGGAAGGCGGTGGTCAGCCAGTGCGAGAACACCCGCACCGCCACCAGCCAGGCCAGCGGTACCGGCGAGAGCAGCCACTGTTCGAGCGAACCGTCTTCGGCATCGCTGCGGAACAGGGTGTCCAGCGACAGTAGCCCCGCCAGCAGCACCGACAGCCACAGCACCGCCGAAGCGACGCTTTGCAGCAGCCGGGGCTCGCCACCGAGCGCCAGCGCGAACAGGGCGACCACCAGCACCGCGAACAGCACCGGCTGGGCCGCATCGCCCCGCCGTCGCCACAGCAGTTTCAGGTCGCGCGCCAGCAGCGCCCTGGCCGCACCGAGCAGGGTGGGTTGCGGACCGGCCAGGCTCATGCGGCCTGCTCCTGTGCCGGGTTTGCCAGTGTCAGCGTGCGGTTGCGTACCGGGGGCGCCGCATAGGCGCCGTGGGTGGTGACCAGCGCCGCGCCGCCGCTGCGCAGGTGGGCGGAAATCATCCGGTTCACCAGGTTGATACCTTCCAGATCAAGGTTGGCGTAGGGCTCGTCCAGCAGCCAGACCGGAGCGGGCGAGAGCCACACGCGGGCCAAGGACAGGCGCTTTTTCTGCCCGGCCGACAGCTGCCTTACCAGCGTGTCCTCATAGCCGGCCAGGCCGGCAATGGCCAGCGCGTTGCCCGGCATCTGCCGTGCCCGCCGGCCGTGCAGGCCACACAGCAGGTGCAGGTTCTCCAGCGTGCCCAGATCCTGCTTGAGGGCGGTGAGATGGCTCAGATAGGCGATATAGCGCGAACGGTCGGCAGCGCCGGCCGGGCGCCCGTCGATTTCGATCTGGCCTTCATCGGCCCGCAGCAAGCCGGCCAGCACGCGCAGCAAAGTGGTCTTGCCCGCGCCGTTGCCGCCCTGGACCAGCAGCGCCTCACCGGCATCGACATGCAGATCGAGGGGGCCGAACACCGGGTCGTCATCACGGCTGAAACGCAGGCCGCGCGCGGACAACAGCGGCGGGATGTTCGAAGTCTGGGTCATCGGGGTCGGGCGCTTCCGTCCTTGGGTGGGAGCGCAGATATCGCTGGCGCATCGGGGCGCCGCCATTATAGACGCGGGTGTGCGGCCGATCAGTGCGCTGCCCGGCGCTCTGCCCTCGGGCCCTTGTCGCCGCTTTTGCTTACACTCGCTGCTTTCTCCCCCCGGCGCGTACGTACCGATGCAACCGCAGACCAAGCTGCCCAAGGTGGGCACCACCATTTTCACCGTGATGTCCCAGCTCGCTGCCGAACATGGCGCGGTCAATCTGGGCCAGGGGTTTCCCGATTTCCCGGCGCCGCAGCGGCTGATCGACGAAACCGCCAAAGCGATGCGCGAGGGCTTGAACCAGTACGCGCCGATGACCGGTGTGGCGCCGCTGCGCCAGGCCATCGCGCAGAAGGCGCTGGACTGCTACGGCGCGCAGGTCGATCCTGACAGCGAGATCACCGTGACCTCCGGCGGCACCGAGGCGATCTTCAACGCCATCCACGCGGTGGTGCGTGCCGGCGACGAGGTGATCGTGCTCGATCCGGCCTACGACTGCTACGAGCCGGCGATCGATCTGGCCGGCGCGCGCGCGGTGCATGTGGCGCTGGACCCGCAGACGTTCGCGGTGGACTGGGACAAGGTGCGCGCGGCGATCACGCCCAAAACCCGCATGCTGATGGTCAACACCCCGCATAACCCGTCCGGTGCGATGCTGTCGGCGGCCGACATGCAGGCGCTGATTGACGTGCTGCGGGGCACCGCCATCTACCTGATCTCCGACGAGGTCTACGAACACATCATCTATGACGGCGTCCGCCATGAATCGGCGCTGCGTTACCCGGAACTGCGCGAGCGCGCGTTTGTGATTTCCAGTTTCGGCAAGACCTACCACTGCACCGGCTGGAAGATCGGCTACGCCATCGCGCCGCCGGCGCTGAGCGCCGAGTTCCGCAAGGTCCACCAGTACAACACCTTCACCACCTACAGCCCGGCGCAATATGGCTTTGCCGCGATGATCCGCGATGAGCCCGAACACCATCTGGAGCTGGGCGCGTTCTACCAGGCCAAGCGCGACCGCTTCCGCGAGCAGCTGCTGACCACCCGGCTGACGCCGCTGCCGGTGCCGGGCGGCTACTTCCAGCTGGTGGACTACTCGGCGGTCAGTGATCTGCCGGACCACGAATTCGTGAAATGGCTGACCATCGAGAAGGGCGTCACCGCCATTCCGCTGTCGCCGTTCTATGAAACCCCGCCGGCTGGCCAGCGTCTGGTGCGGCTGTGCTTTGCCAAGAACGATGCGACGCTGGATGCCGCCATCGCACGGCTGCAGCAGCTGTGACGCCGGAGGTATCGGGCATGCAGGATCTGCGCATCTCGCTGGTACAGGGCGACACCCGCTGGCACGACCCGGCTGCCAACCGCGAGCACTATGCCGCGCTGCTGGCGCCGCTGGCCGGCAACACGGACCTGGTGATCCTGCCGGAGACCTTCACCAGCGGTTTTTCCAATGACGCCATCGAACAGGCCGAGGACATGGACGGCCCGACCGTCGCCTGGATCCGTGCGCAGGCGCGCGCGCTGGGCGCGGTGGTCACCGGCAGCGTGCAGCTGCGGGTGGGCGAGGGCGTCTACAACCGGCTGTTGTGGGCCACGCCCGAGGGCGGGCTGCACTGGTACGACAAGCGCCATCTGTTCCGCTACGGCGGCGAGCACAAACGCTATGCGGCCGGCAATGCGCGGTTGTGTGTCGAGCTGAAGGGTTGGCGGATCAATCCGCAGATCTGCTACGACCTGCGCTTTCCGGTGTTCTGCCGCAACCGGTTCGATGTGGAACGGCCCGGACACATGGATTTCGACCTGCAGATTTTCGTCGCCAACTGGCCGTCGGCGCGCGCCTACGCATGGCAGACGCTGGCGCGGGCGCGGGCGATCGAGAACCTGTGCTACGTGGCCATCGTCAATCGCGTGGGGGTGGATGGCAACGGTCTGCATTATTCCGGCGACAGCGCGGTGATCGACTTCCTGGGCCAGCCGCAACTGGAAATCCGCGAACGCGAACAGGTGGTCACCACCGCCATCTCGGCCGCGGCCCTGGCTGCGCACCGCGAGCGCTTCCCGGCGATGCTCGATGCCGATGATTTCACCCTGGCCGGCCCGGTGGTGGCTCGCTGAACGCAAACCGGCCGCGGCAGGCGCGGGCGGTCTGCATCGCATGGATCGGCTGCTACGCTCGCGGGCAGTCAATGACGAGGGCCGAACAGCATGAAACCGATTCTGGGCACGATGGCGCTGCTGGCGCTGACCGCCATGGCACCGGCCGCGCAGGCCGCCGGCAATATTGATTGTGAGCTGCGCTACAACCTGTCCGGCTGGTCGGCGTTCTACAAGACCGCCGAGGGCACGGGCACGATCCGCTGCGACAACGGCGCCAGCTTCCCGGTCAAGATCACCGCCAAGGGCGGCGGGCTGACCGTCGGGAAGACCTCCATCACCGACGGCCGGGGCAAGTTCACCGGTGCCTATTCGGTGAATGATCTGCTCGGTACCTACGCCGCTGCCGAGGTGCACGCCAGTGCCTCCAAGGCGACCGATGCCCAGGTGATGACCAAGGGCGATGTGTCGTTGGCGCTGGCCGGAACCGGGCAGGGCTGGAGTCTGGGGATCGGTTTTGGCAAGTTCGTGATCGAGCGCCGCTGAGCTTTGGCTCCGTCATCAGGAGCAAGCCCCGCCGCGCGGCGATGGCCATAAAAAACGCCCCGTTACCGGGGCGTTTTTCTTTTGCCGATCAGCGATCAGGCGCCGCGCGGACCGCGATTGCCACCGCCGCCGGGACGTCCACCGCCGCCCGGGCGACCGGCGCCACCGGGACGGTTGCCGCCCGGACGCGGGCCACCGGCGGGGCGACCGCCCGGACCACCGGGGCCGCGGCCCGGGCCACCGGGACGACCATTGCCGCTGGGACGGCCGCCGGCCGGGCGCGCGCTGCCATACGGACTGAACCCCGGATTGGCGTGGTCGGACGGGAAGCTGGGCGCATTGCCCGGATGACCGTACGGGTGCGCCTTGCGCGGCTGGCCCTGACCGGCCCCTGCGCCGCCTTGCGGTCGGCCCTGGCCCGGACCGCCGCGGCCGGGGCCACCGGCGTTCGCGCCGGGACGCGGCTTGCCATACGGGCGGGCCTGGCCTTCACCGGCCGGGCCGCGGCCGGGGCCGCGATTGCCGCCCGGACCGGCATTGCGGTGGCCGCTCGGGCCGGTGCTGACGCCGTCCGGCACGTACCAGCTGCGGAACGCCGCCGGATTGCCTTCCGGCAGTGCGCGGTTGCCCTTGTCGGGGCGGGCCTTGAACGGACGCTGCGACTGCTTGGCCGCGGCTTCACCGCTGACGGTCAGGCCGCCCTTGTAGGCGCCGCCGGGCTTGCCGCCGCGACCGCGGCCACGTTCTTCGCGCACGTTGTCGAAGCGGCGCAGTTCGCGGCCTTCATCGGCACTGTTGTGGCCGTTGACGTAGGCGTTGCCCCGGCCGCCATCGCGCGACACGCGCACGGTGGTCTTGGCCGCGCGGCGCTGGCCGATCACCGGCTGCAGGGTCAGCGCCGACGGGGTGCCTTCTTCCAGCTGCAGGTGGTTGCGCAGTGTGTTGACCTGGGCCGTGGCCAGTTCCACCGACTGGCCGCGCAGCAGTTCGCGCGGCAGCTCGATCTTGCCGTAGCGGGTGCGCTTGAGGCGGCTGACCTGGCAGCCCTGCGATTCCCACAGGCGGCGCACTTCGCGGTTGCGGCCTTCCTTGACCACCACGCGGAACCAGTCGTGCGAGTCGGTGCCGCCGATGCGCTCGATCTCGTCGAACTTGGCCGGGCCGTCTTCCAGGGCCACGCCACGGGCGAGGCGGTCGACGATGTTGTCCGGCACCTTCTCCTCGCCTTCCGGGGCGCGCACGCGCACCACGTACTCGCGCTCGACCTCGAAGGACGGGTGCATCATCGCGTTGGCCAGCTCACCGTCGGTGGTCAGCAGCAACAGGCCGGTGGTGTTGATGTCCAAGCGGCCGATGGCGATCCAGCGGGCGCCCTTGAGCGGCGGCAGCGCTTCGAACACGGTCGGACGGCCTTCCGGGTCCTCGCGTGTGGTCACTTCGCCTTCGGGCTTGTTGTAGATCAGCACGCGCGAGGGATCGGTCAGGGCGCTGGCGACAAAGCCGCGGCCATCGAGCTCGATCTTGTCGCCGCTCTTGATCGACATGCCGGTCTGCGCGGTTTCGCCATTGACCTTGACCAGACCGTCGGCGATGCGCTGTTCCAGCGCCCGGCGCGAGCCGAGGCCGGCCTGCGCCAGCACCTTGTGCAGGCGCTCTTCAAGTTTGGGCTGTTCGGCAGTGGCGTCGCGCTTGAGCGAGAGCTTGTTCAGTGCCGGTTTGCGGGGGGTGTCACTCATCTACTTGGCTCCGGCCGGCGTTTTCCGCGTCGGCCTGTTGTTCGGGATCGGCTTCGTCAACAGCCACGGTCGTCTTCGCGACGGCGTTGTTTTCGGTGTCTTCCACTTCCGCCGCGCGCTCTCCCGGCGCGGCGTCGGGTTCGCCCGTGAGGGCGGTATCGGATGCGGTCGCCGGCGAATCGGAAGATCCAGCGGCGACGGCGGTGTCTGTGTTGCTGCCTTGGCCTGCGCCCGCGTCATCGTTGGCCGCCGCGCCTGCGGTCAGCGGGGCGGCCGGTTGGCCGTCCTCGCCCAGTGGCAGTTGCGGCTCCAGCTCGCCCAGCTCGCGCAGTTCGGACAGCGGCGGCAGTTCGTCCAGGCGCTTGAGTCCGAAATAGTCCAGAAAGGCCTTGGTGGTGCCAAACAGCGCCGGCTTGCCGGGCACGTCGCGATGGCCGATCACGCGGATCCACTCGCGCTCTTCCAGGGCCTGGATGATGTTGCTGCTGACCGCCACGCCGCGCACCTGCTCGATTTCGCCGCGGGTGATCGGCTGGCGGTAGGCGATCAGTGCCAGCGTTTCCAGGGTGGCACGGGTGTAGCGGGTCTTGCGGTCGGTCCACAGCCGCGAGACCCAGCCGTGGACTTCGCCGGTGATCTGGTAGCGGAAGCCGGAGGCGACCTCCACCAGCTCCACGCCGCGCCCGCTGCAGGCCTCGGCCAGCAGCTCCAGGGCCCGCTCCACGCTGCCCGGCGGGGCCGGCTCGTCTTCCGGGAACAGGCTCTGCAGCTGCGACAGCGTCACCGGCTGGTGGGAGGCCAGCAGCGCGGCTTCGACGATGCGGTTGATCAGCGGTTGATCCATGCGGCGGGTCGGTTGCTCAGGCGGGGTCGGAGGTGTCGGCGTCATCGAACTCGCTGGAGAATTGCAGCGGTGCGTTGGTGTTGCCGGCGGCCAGGGATTTGACGTAGATCGGCGCCAGTGGCGCTTCCTGCACGATGTCCAGCAGCTGTTCCTTGGCCAGTTCCAGCAACGCCAGGAAGGTGACCAGTACGCCGAGCTTGCCTTCATCGGCGGTGAACAGGGTCTCAAAACGGTAGAACTTGCCATCTTCCAAATAGCTGAGCACATCGCCCATGCGCTGCCGCACGCTCAATGCCTCGCGCTTGATCGCATGACCGCTGAACAGCTCGGCGCGCTTGAGTACGTCGTGCAGCGCCATCAGCATTTCCTTCAGCTCCACCGGTGGCGGCAGTTTCACCGCGGCGCGCTCCGGTACGAAGGCATGGCCGACGGCGGTGTCGCGGTCCTGGCGGGGCAGGGCGTCGATATCTTCGGCGGCCTGCTTGAAACGTTCGTACTCCTGCAGCCGGCGTACCAGTTCGGCACGTGGATCGGCCTCCTCGCCTTCCTCGGCCGGCGGACGTGGCAGCAGCATCCGCGACTTCACTTCGGCCAGGATCGCGGCCATCACCAGATACTCGGCCGCCAGCTCGAAGCGCAGCTCCTGCATCACGTTGATGTATTCCACGTACTGCTTGGTGATCTCGGCGACCGGGATATCCAGGATGTCCAGGTTCTGCCGGCGGATCAGGTACAGCAGCAGGTCCAGCGGGCCTTCAAACGCATCCAGGATGACTTCCAGCGCGTCCGGCGGGATATACAGGTCCTGTGGGATCTGCAGCACCGGCTGCCCATGCACCATCGCCAGCGGCATTTCCTGCTGCTGCGGAAAGTGAGGCGGCGTTGGCGGGTTCGCGTCGTGCGCGAGTTCGGCAGTCATCAGGTCGACATCGGGTGTTGCAGTAGCCGCACACATTCCCGGTTCCTGCCGGAAAGGATGCCGCCCTCAATATTGCAAGCCATGCGCGCCAGTCAGGCGTGCGTACACATATCAACAACTGGGCGCGCCGCAGGTCTGCGGCAACGTCATCACGAGGAGGTCGTCTACGCGGTCCGGGATGCGCTGTGGATCGGCGGTTCGACAGGAGGGCGGGGCCTGCTGCCGTACCGAGCCGCGACAGGCCGGCTGCGTGCAATGGTGCAAAGAGTAATGGCCGGGACCGGCCGATGTCCAGCGCCGTGACGCTAGACTGGTCGGGAATCCATTCAGCGGACAAAGCGAGGCAGCCCGTGTGGTACGTGATTGAAGGCTATGACGGTGAGCAGGTGCTGGAGGCCCGGATGGGCGCCCGCGCCGCCCATCTGGCGCGTTTGCAGGCCCTGTTGGCGCAGGGCAGGCTGTTGTTGGCCGGCCCCTGTCCTGCCATTGACGCCGAGGACCCCGGGGCGGCGGGCTTCAGCGGCAGCGTGGTCATCGCCGAATTCACCGACCTGCAGGCCGCGCGGGAATGGGCCGATGCCGATCCCTATGTCGCTGCCGGGGTCTATGCGCGGGTGGAAGTGCGTCCGTTCAGGAAGGTGCTGCCATGAACGCGGTCCGAGTGGAACGGATCCGTGCGGCGCTCCAGGAAGCATTCGCCCCGCCACTGTTGGAGGTCGAGGACGACAGCCATCGCCATGCCGGGCACGCCGGTGCGCGCGACGGGCGCGGGCATTTCAATGTGCATATCGTCAGTGCCGCCTTTGCGGGCAAAGCGCCGCTGGCCCGGCACCGCGCGGTCTACGCCGCGCTGGGCGGGATGATGGAAACCGACATCCATGCGCTGTCGATCAAGGCGCACAGTCCCGACGAGGCGCCCTGACGCGATCAGGGCGGCACCAGGGGGTGGGGCGTCGCTGTCCTGTGGCGGCCATCCCTTGTCCTGTTCATGTTCGATGGCGATGACGGACGGTTTACAGTCCGATCTGGAAACGATTACATTCCGCCCAACCCGGGTCGACGGAGGGTGGGGCGGTGGCGCAGTCGGCAATCACCATCAAGGATGTTGCCCGCGAGGCGGATGTCTCGGTCGCCACCGTGTCACGGGCGCTCAACGGTCATGCCAACGTCGCCGCGCCGGTCCGCCAGCGGGTGCTGGAGGCCGCCCGACGGCTGCGCTACGCGCCCCATGCGGCGGCGCGCAGTCTGAGCAGCCGTAGTACCCAGACCCTGGGCGTGGTGTTGCCCGACCTGCACGGCGAGTTCTTTTCCGAACTGATGCGCGGTATCGACGGTGCGGCGCGTGCGCGCAACCGCCATCTGCTGGTGTCCAGCTACCACGGCGACCAACAGCAGCAGGCGGCGGCATTGCAGGCCATGCGTGGCCGGGTCGATGGCCTTGTGGTGCTGTCCCCGTACGCGGTGGATTCGGATTTCCTGGTCGACAACCTGCCGCCGGCGCTGCCGACCGTACTGATCAACACCCCGCTGCCGGAAGGCGGATATCCCGCTTTCACCATCGACAACCACGCCGGGGCGCTGGCCATGACCCGCTACCTGCTGGGAGCCGGATACCGCCGCATCGCGTTCATTGCCGGGCCGCAGAACAATCACGATGCGCGCGAGCGCCTGCGCGGATTCCGCGAGGCGATGGCCGCGTTCGGTGCCGGCGCCGAGGCCATCGAGTTGCCGGGCAACTTTGACGAAGCCTCCGGACATCGCGCCGGCCTGGAGCTGTTGCGTGGCGCGCGGCTGCCCGATGCGATCTTTGCCGCCAACGACATGATGGCGCTGGGGTGCCTGTATGCGCTTGCACAGGCGGGTATCCGTGTGCCGGATCAGGTGGCGCTGGCCGGGTTTGACGACATCCCGCTGGCGCGTTTTGTTCACCCTTCATTGACCACGATGCAGGTGAGTATTGCTGAATTGGGCGAGCGGGCGATGTTGCACCTGTTGCAATTGATCGACAGCGATGGCGCGTTGGACACAACGCCCGGCGTGACGCTGGTTCCAACCCTGGTCGTGCGTGATTCCACCGCTGCACGAAGTCCTTCAAGCCCGGCGCCTGGCGCAGGGATATCCGATTAACGAATCGCGCGGATAGCACTGCCTGCCCGCCGTCCACGGAGAAACCCCCCTCATGACAAGCCACCCCCCTCGCACCTCGCATCCCCCACGCAGATTGCTCAGCTGCGCCCTGGCCAGCTGCCTGCTACTGGGTGCCGCGCCGGCCTTCGCGCAAAGCACCAGCGCCACGATCCGAGGCCAGGTGATGGTGGATTCCGCCCCGGCCGCACAGGCGCAGATCACCGCCACAAACCTGGCGACCGGCCTGAGCCGCAGTGTGCAGAGCACCGCCAGTGGGGGGTATTCGCTGGCCGGCCTGCCGCCGGGCACCTACCGGCTGGATGTCGAGGCCGGCGGCAAGCGCAGCAGCCAGAACATCACCGTGCAGGTGGGACAGACGGCCACGCTGGATCTGGGCGTGGGCGGCGTCGCCGAAACCGCCGCCGGCGGGACGGCGACCACGCTGGATACTGTGCAGGTGGTGGCCAGTCCGGTTGAAACCCGCACCTCGGAAGTGGCCACTTACATCACCCGCAAGCAGATCGAAGCGCTGCCACAGGGCACCCGCAACTTCCTGGCCTTTGCCGATACCGTGCCGGGCATGCAGTTCACCCAGGATGCGGCCGGCAACACCAAGTTGCGTTCCGGCGCGCAGGGCAGCAGCGGCATCAATGTGTATATCGATGGCGTCGGCCAGAAGGGCTACACCCTGCCCGGTGGCGTGGGTGGACAGGACTCGACCCGCGGCAATCCGTTCCCGCAGTCGGCCATCGGCGAGTACAAGGTCATCACCTCCAACTACAAGGCCGAGTTCGACCAGATCAGCAGCGCCGCGGTGGTGGCGGCCACGCGCTCGGGTAGCAACGAGTTCGAGGGGAGCTTCTTCTGGGACCGCACCTCCACCGACTGGCGCACCGCGACCCCGGCCGAAGAGAAAGCCGGCGGCAAGAAAGTGCCCTCGAAGGAGGAGCAGTACGGTGTCTCCTTCGGTGGCCCGATCGTCCAGGATCGCCTGAACTTCTTTGTCGCCTATGAGGCCAAGGAGTACAGCACGCCCAAGACGGTGAGTCTGGGCGCGCAGGGGCGCTATGACCTGGCCGATATCCCGGCTGATATCCGCGACCAGATCGGCCCGGCCGCCTCGCCGTTCACCCAGGACATGTACTTCGGCAAGCTGACCTGGACGCCGGATGACCGCAACCTGGTCGAACTGTCCGCGCAGGTACGCAAAGAAGACGAGCGCATCGGTGTGGGTGACCAGAACACCGCGCAGCGGGCCACGATCAACCACAACGAGGTCAACCGCTACGACCTGCGCTGGCAATACAGTGCCGACACCTGGCTCAACGATGCGCATCTGACCTACGAGGACCTGTCGTGGGCACCGCAGCCGACCTTCGACGGCAACGGCTACATCCTCAACATCTCCCAGCCGACCGCCACTGACCGGCTCAACCTGGGCACGATCATCAACACCGGCGCCAGCCCCAACAACCAGGACAAGGGGCAGAAGGGCTGGTCGATCCAGAACGATTTCACCTTCACCGGCTGGCAGAACCACACCGTGAAGATGGGCGTGAAGTACAAGGCGGTCGACGTCAACGCGGTGGAGCGCAACTACTCCAATCCGCAGTTCTACTATGACCTGGCGACCGGCATCGACCAGCCGTATCGGGTCGAGTTCGCCACCGGTGATCCGGGCACCTCGGGCGGTTTCACCACCTCGGCCAACAAGCAGTTCGGCGTCTACATCCAGGACGACTGGGAGGTCAACGAGCACCTGACCGTGAATTACGGCGTGCGCTGGGACTATGAGACCACCCCGAACTATGAGGATTTCGTCACGCCGGCGGCGCTGGCGAACGACATCCGCAACTATCCCAATTTCCAGAATGCCGACTGGAACCCAGATGACTACCTCTCCACCGGCAAGAACCGTGATGCGTTCAAGGGCGCCTGGCAGCCCCGTCTGGGCTTCTCCTACGACCTCAATGCCGACCAGCGCCACGTGATCTTTGGCGGTGCCGGCCGTGCCTATGACCGCAACCTGTTCGACTACCTGCAGATCGAGACCAACCGCACCTCGTTTGGCCGCTACAACTTCTATTTCACCGATGCCGACGGCCTCTGCCGCCGCCCTGGCAACGATTGCGTGGCCTGGGATCCGGGCTACCTGAATCCCGGCGCGCTGGACCAGCTGGCCGCAACCGTCGACCTGCCACGCGAGTGGTGGTTGAACAACAACGACCTGAAGGTGCCGTACTCGGACCAGTTCAGCCTGGGCATGCGCAATGCGTTCGAGCTGGGTGCGCAGACCTGGTACAGCGAGGTGACGCTGTCCTACGTCCGCAGTCACGATGGCATCACCGCGCGCCTGGGCAATCGCCGGCCGGACGGCTCGTTCCTGCCACCCGGCGGGACCTGGGGCACGCCGTGGGGCTTCGATCCGCCGTTTGGCCGCATCGTCCTGCTGGACAACATGTACGAGACCAAGACCAAGTCGGTGCTGCTGAAGCTGGACAAGCCGTTCAATGCCGCCTCGCGCTGGGGCGCGACGGTGGCCTACACCTATACCCGTGGCCGCCAGAACACCAATGCCGATGGCTGGATCGACATGTTCGAGTACCCCAATACCGGTTACTACGGCTGGTTGCCGGCGCGCGGCGTGCCCGAGCACCGGCTGGTGAGCACCGGCATCTGGGATGCGGGCTGGGGCGTCACCCTGTCGGGCAAGCTGACGCTGGAGTCCACCAAATACCGCAATGCCACCAACTGCCTGCCAGGCTGGGACGACTGCTTCATCGATCCCTACCAGCCCAATGGCAGCATCGGCTACAAGCGCTTCGATCTGGCCGCCAGCAAGGAATGGGATACGGGTACTTCGCTGAAGCTGCGGGTACGGGCGGACCTGCTCAATGTGTTCGACTGGACCAACTGGGATGGCTATGACGACTGGTACGGCGGTCCGAACGAGCCCAATGTGAACTTTGGCCGCCATCAGGACGGCATCGTCGGCGGCACCCGCACCTTCAAGCTGTCTTTCGGACTGGACTGGTAAGTGCGGATCCCGGCCGCTGTCATGGCGGCCGGGACCTTTCGCACATGCGTCACCTGTTCCGTCGCGGGATCGTGGCGGCCTGACTCCTCTTCATCTGGATGTTGCCTTGAGCATGCCGCGCCTGATCCCGTTGCTGTGTAGCGTTGTCGCCGGTTTCGGGCTGGTGCTGCTGGCTGGATGTGGCAAAGCGCCGGAGCCGCCGATGCCCAAGGTATTGCCGCAGGTGATCCTGATCGAGGCCGACCTGCCGCCGCGGCCGATGAAGCCCGAGCTGCCGCCGCTGTTCGACGATATCGAGCGACGCACCTTCCAGTATTTCTGGGACACCACCAACGAGCAGAACGGGCTGACACCGGACCGCTACCCGTCGCGGCCGTTCGCCTCCATCGCCTCGGTCGGCTTCGCGCTGACCGCCTATCCGATCGGTATCGAGAACGGCTGGATCAGCCGCAACCAGGCGATCGACCGCACCTTGCTCACGTTGAAGTTCTTCCGTGATCTGCCTTCGGGCCCGCAGCGCACCGGCAAAGGCGCCTACAAGGGCTTTTACTACCACTTCCTGGACATGCAGGAAGGCCGCCGCTACGACAGCTGGGTGGAGCTTTCCAGCGTCGATACCGCGCTGCTGCTGATGGGCGTGCTGTTCGCGCAGTCCTACTACGACGGTGACGACGCGCGCGAGAAGGAGATCCGGCAGATCGCCGACACGATCTACCGGCGTACCGACTGGCAGTGGCTGCAGCGCAACAAGCCGCTGGTGTCGATGGGCTGGTTTCCCGAGAGCGGCTTCATCGAACACGACTGGATGGGCTACAACGAGGCGATGATGCTGTACGTGCTGGCGCTGGGTTCGCCGACCCATCCGGTCGGGCCGGATGCCTGGACGGTATGGGCGCGCACCTACGACAACGACTGGGGCGTGTTCCAGGGCCAGGAGTATCTGTCCTTCGGCCCGTTGTTCGGGCACCAGTACAGCCACGTCTGGATCGATTTCCGCGACATCCAGGATGCCTACATGCGCGAGCGCGGCATCGACTACTTCCTCAACAGCCGCCGGGCGACACTGGCCCAGCGCGAGTACGCCATCACCAACCCGATGCAATGGAAGGACTACGGCGAGAACGTGTGGGGGCTGACCGCGGGCGACGGCCCGCAGAACACCACCCAGGAATACCGCGGCGAGCAGCGCCAGTTCCGCCACTATTCGGCCCGTGGCGCCGGTCTGCGCGAGAATTTCGACGATGGCACCATCGTGCCGTCGGCGGCGATTTCCTCGCTGCCGTTCGCGCCGGAGGTGGTGATTCCGGCAACGGTGGCGATGCACCAGCGTTATGGGGATTATCTGTATTCCAGCTATGGCTTTCTGGATTCGTTCAACCCCAGCTTCAACTACGATATCCCGCTCAAAACCGGGCGCCTGATTCCGGGTCGTGGCTGGGTCGCCAGCGATTACATCGCCATCGATCAGGGGCCGATCCTGACGGGTATCGCCAACTACCGTGACGAGTTCGTCTGGAACGTGATGAAGAAGAACCCCTACATCCGCAAAGGACTGGAACGTGCCGGTTTCAGTGGGGGCTGGCTGGCGCCGGAAGGCGATAGCCAGCCGCTGCAGAAGGACGAACAGGCCGCCTCGGCACGCGCCTCCGGGATTGCCGAATCGCGTGCGGCGGCCGCCGAAGCGCAGAAGGCCGCCGCCGATCAGCCGGCGGCGTCCAAGCCGCACCAGCCTTAAATACCGCGATGATCCGCTGGCTGGCCGCCGTGATGCTGTTGCTGGTGATGGCCGGCTGCGCGCGGCCCGAGCAGGACACCACGCTGCGCTTCTGGGCGATGGGGCGCGAGGCCGAAGTGGTCGGCGAGCTGGTCCGCGAGTTCGAGGCGGAAAATCCCGGCCTCCGGGTCGAGGTGCAGAACATCCCGTGGACCGCGGCGCACGAGAAGCTGCTCACCGCCTATGCCGCCGAGGGTCTGCCGGATGTCTGCCAGCTGGGCAATACCTGGATTGCCGAATTCGCCACGCTGCAGGCGCTGACCCCGCTGCAGTCCTACGTGGAGGCGTCAACGGTGGTGGAGCCTGCGGACTACTTCGCCGGTATCTGGGACACCAATGTCATCGACGGCCAACTGGCCGGTATCCCGTGGTACGTGGATACGCGGCTGCTGTTCTACCGCAAGGATCTGCTGCGGCAAGCCGGCTATGACCATCCGCCGCGGACCTGGGCCGAGTGGGAGCAGGTCAATGCCGCGCTGAAGAAGCTCATGGGCGATCGCGGCTATCCGGTATTGATGCCGTTGAACGAGTTCGAGCCCCAGTTGTCGTTTGCCCTTCAGCAGCACGATCCACTGCTGCGTGAGGGCGATACCCGCGGCAATTTCCGCAGCCCCGGGTTCCGGCGCACGCTGGCCTTCTACGAAAACATGTTCGCGCAGGGATGGGCGCCGAAGATGTCCGAGACGCAGATCTCCAACGTCTGGGACGAGTTCTTCCGCGGCTTTACCGCGTTCTATCTGTCCGGTCCATGGAACATCCGCGAATTCCGCCAGCGCCAGCCTCCCGGGCTGGAGGGCGAATGGGGCACCGCGCCATTGCCCGGACCGCATGGCCCGGGCGCGGGCATCGCTGGCGGCACCAGCCTGGTGGTGTTCCGTTCCTCACAGAAAAAAGAGGCGGCGTGGAAGCTCATCGAGTTCCTGTCGCGGCCGGAGATCCAGCAGCGCTTCTACACGATCATCGGCGACCTGCCGCCGCGTCGCAGCGCGTGGCAATCGCCGGAGCTGGTCAACGACCCGCTGACTGCCGCGTTCGCCGACCAGCTGGAACGCGTCAAACCCACGCCCAAGGTATTGGAATGGGAGCGCATCGCCCAGCAGATGCGGGTGGTGACCGAGCAGGTGGTGCGGGGCGGGTTGCGGCAGGACCGGGCGGTGGAGCAGCTGGATCAGCAGGTCGATGAGATCCTGGCCAAGCGCCGCTGGATACAGGAGCGGCATGCCGACCAGGCGGCTGCCGGAGCAAGGCAATGAAGCGCCGTTCACTGGCGGGCTGGATCTTCGCCGCGCCGGCGCTGATCGTCATCGGGGTGTTCTTCGGCCTGCCGGTGCTGTCGGCGCTGGCGTTGAGCCTGACCGACTTCGACCTGTATGCGCTGGCCGATCCCCGTAACCTGCGTTTCGCCGGCCTGGACAACTACATCGACCTGTTGCGGACGCCGATCTTCTGGAAGTCGCTTGGCAATACCGCCTACTTCGTGCTGCTGGGCGTGCCGCTGTCGATCGCACTGTCGCTGGGCGCGGCGCTGCTGCTCAACGCGCCCGCCGCACGGTTCAAGGCCCTGTTCCGCACCGCGCTGTTCGCACCCGTGGTGACCACACTGGTGGCGGTGGCGGTGATCTGGCGCTACCTGTTCCATACCCGCTACGGGCTGGTGAACTGGGGGCTGGAGCAGATCGGTCTCAATCCGGCGGACTGGCTGGGCGACCCGCGCTGGGCCATGCCGACCATCATCGGTTTCGCGGTGTGGAAGAACTTCGGCTACAACATGGTGATCTTTCTGGCCGGCCTGCAGGCGATTCCCAAGGACCTGTACGAGGCCGCGCGCATCGATGGTGCCTCGCGCTGGCAGCAGTTCCTGCATATCACCCTGCCGATGCTGGGGCCGGTGCTGCTGGTGGTGGGCGTGATCACCGTGTCCGGCTACTTCCAGCTGTTCGCCGAGCCGTACGTGATGACCCGCGGTGATCCGCTGCAGAGCACGGTGAGCGTGCTGTATTTCATGTTCGAGGAAGGCTTCAAATGGTGGAACCTGGGGCGCGCCTCGGCGGTGGCGTTCCTGCTGTTTCTGATCATTCTGGCGCTGACCACCCTGATGCTGCGCTTTGGCAAGCGCCGGGAGCTGGTATGAGTCACACCGGGAGCGGACGCGAGATCGGGCAGTCGCGTTGGCATGTGCTGTGGATCAATGGCGGGCTGGCGGTGCTGGCGGTGGTGAGCCTGGCGCCGCTGGCGTGGATGCTGTCGGTGTCATTCATGCCCAGCGGTCAGGCCTCGCAGTTTCCGCCACCGCTGCTGCCTGCGCAGACCACGCTGGACAACTACCGGGCGCTGTTCGCGCGTACCGGCATGGGCGGCAACTTCCTCAACAGTCTGCTGGTATCGGTTGCGATCACGTTGGGCTCGCTGCTGTTCAACACGCTGGCCGGATATGCGTTCGCCAAGCTGCGGTTCGCCGGCCGGGAGCGGATCTTCCGGCTGCTGCTGGCCGCGTTGGTGATCCCCGCGCAGGTGGCGATGCTGCCGCTGTTCCTGCTGATGAAGCAGCTGGGCCTGGTCAATACGTTTGCCGGCGTGGTGATTCCGGCACTGGCCAGCGTGTTCGGAATTTTCCTTGTGCGCCAGTACGCACGCTCGATTCCCGATGAGCTGCTGGAAGCGGCGCGTATCGATGGGGCCAGCGAGGCGCGGATCTTCTTCCAGATCGTGCTGCCGATGCTCAAACCGGTGCTGGTGACGCTGGCGATATTCACGTTCATGGGCACATGGAACGATTTCATGTGGCCGTTGATCGTATTGACCGACCAGGAGCACTACACGCTGCCGGTGGCCTTGGCGTCGCTGTCGCGTGAGCACATCATGGACGTGGAAATGATGATGGCAGGGGCGGTGGTGACCGTGCTGCCGGTGCTGCTGCTGTTCCTGCTGCTGCAGCGTTACTACATACAAGGGCTGTTGCTCGGGAGTGTCAAAGGGTGAAGTGGTCGGCAATCATCGCAATGGTGGGGGGGCTGGGTCTGGCGGTCGCGGCGCAGGCGCAAAATGGTGCGCGGGTGCTGGCCAAGTTCGATGACGTCAATGCGTGGCAGTTGATCACCTCCAACCAGGTCAGTGGCGCGTTGCGGCCGGTGATGGCCGGCAGCGGTCGCGCGCTGTGCCTGGACTACGACTTCCACGATGTCTCCGGTTATGTGGGCATCCGCCGGCCACTGGAAATGACCTGGCCGGAGAACTACCAGGTGTCGTTCATGCTGCGCGGCGATTCGCCGGCCAACGACCTGCAGTTCAAGCTGATCGATGCCAGCGGCGACAACGTGTGGTGGGTCAACCGTCCCGGCTATGTGTTTCCGAAAGACTGGACCCAGGTGAGCTATCGCAAACGGCATATCGAAAAAGCCTGGGGCCCGGGCCAGGACAAGACCCTGCGGCGCACCGCGGCGGTGGAGTTCACCCTCTACAGCAAGGTCGGGGGCAAGGGTACGGTGTGTTTCGACCGGCTGACGATGCAGGTGCTGCCCAAGGAAGACACCTCGGCGCTGACCACGAGCGTGATCGCCGATACCGCCACCGCGCTGCAGCAGCGGATCGCCGATGGCAAGCCCGATACGGTGTGGATCAGTGGCGGCGTGAAACAGCAGACCATCAGCCTGGATCTGGGCAAGGTGCGCGAGTTTGGCGGCGCGGTGATCCAGTGGGTCCCCGGGCTGGAGGCATCGCGCTACGTGGTGCAGGCCTCGCGCGATGGACGCGACTGGCAGAAGATCCGCGAAGTGGTGGCCGGAGGCGGCGGACGCGACTGGCTGGCCTTGCCGGAGACGGAGGCGCGCTATCTGCGTTTCGACCTGGTCGATGGTCCCAGTTGGCGCTACGGCATCCGCGATATCAGCCTCAAGCCGCTGGCGTTCGCGGCCACGCCCAACGATTTCATCCGCTCGCTGGCGCAGGAGCTGCCGCGAGGGGCGCTGCCGCGCGGTTTCAGTGGCGAGCAGCCGTACTGGACCCTGCTGGGCCTGGACGGGGGCCACGAGCAGGCCCTGATGGGCGAGGACGGCGCGCTGGAGGCGGTCAAATCCGGCTTCAGTATCGAGCCGTTCGTGGTGCTCGATGGCAAGACGCTGGGCTGGGCCGACGTGAAAGCCAGCCAGCAGCTGCAGGATGGCTATCTGCCCATTCCCTCGGTGCAGTGGCAGCATGACCAGCTTGGTCTGACGGTCACCGGGTTCGTGCAAGGCCGTCCCGAGCAGGCGCAGCTGGTGGCCCGCTACCGGCTGCACAATCCGGACAGGGTCGCCCACGACTACACCTTGGCGTTGGCCGTGCGTCCGTTCCAGGTCAATCCACCCGGCCAGTTCCTAAACACCGTGGGGGGCGTAAGCCGGATCGAGCGATTGGCGATCCAGGACGGCAAGGTCAGCGTCAATGGCACGCTGCAGGCATTTGCCACGCTCAAGCCCGATGCCGAGTTTGCCAGCGCCTTCGACAGCAAGCTGGAGGTCACCCACTTGGCCGGCAAAAGTCTGCCGCCGACCCGCGAGGTGCGTGACGGCACCGGCCTGGCGTCCGGCGCGATGCTCTACACGTGGAAGCTGGAGCCGGGGCAGAGCCGCGAAGTGGCACTGGTGCTGCCGCAGCGGGGCGCCTGGCAGATGCCGGCGGCGTTCGATGCGGACAAGGCGCAAAAGCAGGTCGCCACGATGTGGCGGCAGAAACTGGACCAGGTGCGGCTGCAGCTGCCTGCCGCAGGCCAACCGCTGGCCGACACCTTGCGCACGGCGCTGGCGCACATGCTGATCTCCCGCGTCGGTTCAAGCCTGCAGCCGGGCACGCGCTCGTATGCGCGCAGCTGGATCCGCGATGGCGCGATGATTTCCGAAGGCCTGCTGCGCATGGGCCGCAGTGACGCGGTACGCAGCTATGTGGACTGGTATGCGTCCTACCAGTTCGACAACGGCATGGTGCCGTGCTGTGTGGATGCGCGCGGCAGTGATCCGGTGCCGGAGAACGACAGCCATGGCGAGCTGATCTACACCATCGCCGAGTACTGGCGGCATACCGGCGACCGCGCTTTCCTCGAGCGCATGTGGCCGCATGTGCTGGCTGCCTGGGGGTATATGGAAGACCTTCGCCTGGGCGAGCGGACCGAGGAGAACCGCGCGCGACATCCGGGCTTCTACGGCATGATGCCGGCCTCGATCAGCCACGAAGGCTATTCGGCCAAGCCGGTGCATTCATACTGGGACGGTTTCTGGGCGCTGCGCGGTTACAAGGACGCGGCGGCGATGGCGATGGCGGTGGCGCTGGGACTGGAGACCGAGGCGCTGGCGATGGCCGAGTCGCGCGACCAGTTCCAGCAGGACCTGCAGCAGTCGCTGCTGGAAACCATGAAGGCCCATCGCATCGACTATCTGCCCGGTTCGGTGGAACTGGGCGACTTCGATCCGACTTCGACCACGATCGCGCTGGCGCCGGGCGGCGAGCAGGGGCGGCTGCCGCAACCGGCGCTGGACAACACTTTCGAGCGCTACTGGCAGCAATTCCTCGCCCGCCGTGACGGCAAGCGCGACTGGAAGGACTACACGCCCTACGAATGGCGCAATGTCGGGGCGTTCGTGCGCCTGGGCTGGCGCGAACGGGCCCAGCAGGCCAGCGAATACTTCTTCAAGGATCGTGCGCCGGCCGGCTGGAACCAGTGGGCCGAGGTGGTGTCACGCACGCCGCGCGAGCCGTTCTTTGTCGGCGACCTGCCGCATGCCTGGGTGGCGTCGGACTTCGTGCGTTCGGCGCTGGACATGTTCGCCTACGAGCGTGAGCTGGACGAGTCGATCGTGCTGGCCGCCGGGGTGCCGGTGGCCTGGTTGTCCGGCAAGGGCATTGCCATTGAGGGCCTGCATACCGCGCATGGCCCCTTGAAATTCAGCCTGATCCGCAGCGAGCGTCGCTTGACCTTGCAGGTGGCCGATGGCCTGCAGCTTCCGCCCGGCGGGCTGGTGTTGCCGTGGCCCTACGAGGGTGAGCCGGGGGCGGCCATGATCAATGGCGAGTCGGTACCGTGGTCGGGCAGGGAGCTGCGGATCGGCAGCGTGCCGGCCAAGGTCGAGATCGACATGCCGGCGCAGGTGCGGCGCGATGAGCGCTCACGCCTCTGAGGTGGGCCGGAGCGGTCTGCGCAAATAAAAACTGCGCCTCGCAGGCGAGGCGCAGGCAGCCGGCGGGAAAGGAGAGGGGGATTCCCGCCGTACTTTCAGAAAATCAGCCGGCGCGGGCAGCGCGCGCGGTACGGACGATTTCCGCCGCGGCAGCGGCTGAGCGCTTGACCTCATCCCACTGGCCGGCGCGGATCCAGCTGTCCTGGACCATCCACGAGCCGCCGATGCAGACCACGTTCTTCTGCGACAGGTAGTCGCCGGCGGTGGCTTCGGTGATGCCGCCGGTGGGGCACAGCTTCAGTTCCGGGATCGGTCCGGCCACGCCCTTGATCATCGCCAGCCCGCCCACGGCGGTGGCCGGGAACAGCTTGCAGATGCGGAAGCCGCGCGCGACCAGCGTCAGCAGTTCGGTCGGGGAGGCCGCGCCGGGCACGACCGGCAGCGGCGCGGCGGCCAGCGCCTCGGCCATGTGCGCCGGGGTGCCCGGTGTCACCAGGAAATCGGCACCGGCATCGATGGCGCGCTGCATCTGTTCGACCGTCAGCACGGTACCGGCGCCGACCACGACGTCGGGCAGCTCACGCTTGAGCATAGCCAGCGCCTCCATCGCCACCGGTGTGCGCAGCGTCAGTTCGATGGCCGGCAGGCCACCTTCAAGCAGCGCGGCGCTGACCGCCCGTGCCTGGTCCAGGGTATGGACGGTGACCACGGGCAGAATGCCGGCTGCGGTGAGCAGCTGTTCGGCGCGATCCTGGAGCTGGGCGATACTCATGGGGTTCCTCTTGAAGCGGTGGGCGCGCCGCAATTGCGCGGCGCGCGGGGGTCAGGCGTCCTTGGCTTCGTGCGGCGCGGCGGCCGCGGCGGCGTCGTGACCGAGTTCGTATTCGGCGTCATAGTCCCACTGGCTGCCATCCGGATGCGCCGGGCCACAGGAAATCGACACCGCGCCCTGGTCGGCCGGGCCGACGATGCGACGGTTCATCGCAAACAGGTTGCGGCCCAGGTCGTTGCCGGCCGGCGCGGTATTGGCGGCGATGCCACGGGCCGCCCATTCGGCGGCGTCCACCAGCACTTCAAGGGTGCCGGCCTCGCCATCCAGGCGGATGATGTCGCCCTCGCGCACGCGGGCGATGGGGCCGCCACGGGAGGCTTCCGGGGTGACATGGATGGCGGCGGGGATCTTGCCCGAGGCGCCGGACAGGCGGCCGTCGGTGACCAGCGCCACGCGTCGGCCCTGGTTCTGCAGCAGCCCCAGCAGCGGTGCCAGCGAATGCAGCTCCGGCATGCCGTTGGCGCGCGGGCCCTGGTAACGCACCACCGCAACGAAGTCCTGCGGCAGGGCGCCGGCGGCGTGCAGCTTGTTCAGCACCTGCGGCGCATCCACCACCACGGCCGGGGCCTCGATGGTGCGGTACTGCGGCTTGACCGCCGAGAGCTTGATCAGCGAACGGCCGATATTGCCCTTGAGCAGACGCAGGCCACCCTGTGCTTCGAATGGATTGGAGGCCGGACGTACCACGTCCTCGTCGCCACTGACCGCTGCGGCGGGGACGTAACGGACCTCGCCATCGAGCAGACGCGGCTCCTGGGCGAAGGCGCGCATCCCGCCCTCGGCGATGGTGACCAGGTCGTCATGCATCAGCCCGGCGTCCATCAGCTCGCGGAACACGAAACCCGGTCCGCCGGCGGCGGCGAAGCGGTTCACATCGGCTTCGCCGTTGGGGTAGACGCGGGCCAGCAGCGGCACGATCTGCGACAGCTCGTCCATGTCGTCCCAGGTCAGCACGATGCCCGCGGCGCGGGCCACGGCGATCCAGTGGATGGTGTGGTTGGTGGAGCCGCCGGTGGCCATCAGTGCGACCACCGCGTTGACGATGGCGCGCTCGTCGATGATGCGGCCGAGCGGGCGGAAGTCCGTGCCCAGCGCGCAGATCTCCAGCGCCCGTGCGGTGGCGGCGCGGGTCAGTGCATCACGCAGCGGCAGCTCCGGATTGACGAACGAGGCGCCGGGCAGCTGCACGCCCATCGCCTCGAGCAGCACCTGGTTGGAGTTGGCGGTGCCGTAGAAGGTGCAAGTGCCGGGGGCGTGGTAGGAGGCCGATTCGGCTTCCAGCAGCTCTTCGCGGGTGGCCTCGCCGGCGGCATAGCGCTCGCGGACTTCGGCCTTCTTCTTGTTGGGGATGCCCGGGGTCATCGGCCCGGCCGGCACGAACACCGCCGGCAGGTGGCCGAAGGCCAGTGCGCCGATCAGCAGGCCCGGCACGATCTTGTCGCACACGCCCAGGTAGATCGTGCTGTCGAACATGTCGTGGCTCAGGCCGATCGCGGTGGCCTGGGCGATCACGTCCCGCGAGAACAGCGACAGTTCCATACCGCCACGGCCCTGGGTGACACCATCGCACATGGCCGGCACGCCGCCGGCGACCTGCGCGGTGGCGCCCAGTTCACGCGCGGCCTGGCGGATCTGCTCGGGGTAGTGCTCGAACGGCTGGTGGGCCGAGAGCATGTCGTTGTAGGAGGTGATGATGCCCAGGTTCGGGGTGACATCGGCACGCAGGCGGCCCTTGTCGGTCGGACCACAGGCGGCAAAGGCATGGGCGAGATTGCCGCAGCTCAGGCGCGAACGGGACGGTCCGTCACGCAACGCCGCGTCGATGCCGGCCAGGTAGGCCGCGCGCGAGGGGGCGCTGCGCTGGCGGATACGGTCGGTGATGGCTTGGATTTTCGGGTGCAGGCTCATTGGCTACCAGCTATGAGAGGGGCGCGGACAGCGCCCGGTGACAGGGTGCGGCGACTGCGCAGGCGCGATCGTCGGCAGCGTGGTTGGCCCGGACCGGTACTCAGGCGCACCAGTGCACGCGCAGGCGCGGGCCCGGGGCATTGATGGCGGCCAGTACCGGATAGCGGGCGACATCGTTGGATTCGAGAGCGGCATTGAGCACGTCCAGCTTCTGCTGCCCGCGCAGCAGCAACAGGCGCGTGCCGATCGGAGCGAACCCCTGCGGTGTCAGGGTGATACGCAGCGGCCAGCCATTGGCGACCGGACAGCCGGTGGCGTCCAGCGCCGCATAGGTCTGGGTGCTGGCCAAGGCCCATCCGAGATCGCGCGAACCCGGGAACAGCGAGGCGGTATGGCCGTCATTGCCCATGCCGAGCACCACCAGACAGGCCGGCTGGCTGTGCTGGGCCTGTAGATTGGCGTCGTGCACGCACTCGGCCAGCGGCTTGCCGATCCGCACCAGCGGATCGAAGTGCGCACCTTCGGCATGCTTGAGGAAGCTGTTGCGGACCAGCCAGGCGTTGCTGTCGCGGTCCTGCGGCGAGAGCCAGCGTTCGTCGGCCAGGCCGACCTCGACACGTGCCCATTCCAGCGGCAGCTCGGCCAGCGTTTCATAGACCGGTGCCGGGGTCGTACCGCCGGACAGCAGCATGCGTGCGCGCCCGCGTTGCTCGATCTCGTGGGCCAGGACCGTTTCCATCTCCTTGGCAACACCGTCGGTCCAGGCCTCGGGATTGGCGTGGCGAACCAGCGTGATACGGTCGGAAACAGCGGCGTTCATGCGACAACTCCTTCAGTGTGACGGGCCGCGTCCACGGCATAGGCGGCAGCGCCGAGCAGTCCGGGGCAGGGGTGGATGATGGCCATTGACGGTACCTGCGACATGGTCGCGGTGAACCGGCCCTTGCTTTCAAAGCGCTGGCGGAAGCCCGAATGCCGCAGTGAATCGAGCAGCCGTGGCACCAGGCCGCCGGTCAGGAATACCCCGTCCCATGCGCCTTGGACCAGCACGGTATCGCCGGCCACCGCGCCGAACACTTCCATGAACACCTCGATAGCGCGCACAGCCAGCGGATCACCGGCCTGGGCGCGTTCGCTGATCTGTTCCGGCCGCAGCAGCCCCGGGTCATTACCGGCCATCTCGCTGAGTGCGCGGTGGATGTTGACCAGGCCCGGGCCACAGACCAGCCGCTCGTTGGAGACACGGCCGAACTGTGCCGAAAGGATTTCCAGAATCCGGATCTGTTCGGGCGAGGCCGGCGCAAAGCTGGCGTGGCCGCCCTCGGTAGGCAGCGGATAGTTGCGGCCATCGCGGACCACTAGCGCCCCCACGCCCAGGCCCGTGCCCGGGCCGATCACGCAGTAGGTGCGCGACTGGCCGGCGGCGCCCGGCTGCCAGCTGGCGCCGCCGATCTGGGCGACATCCTGCGGCTGCAGCAGTGCCACGGCCATGGCCTGGGCAACGAAGTCGTTGACCAGGTGCAGCGAATGGAAGCCCAGCTGCGCGGCGGTGCGGTCACGGGAGATCACCCACGGATGGTTGGTGATCCGGGCCTCGTCACCATCCACCCGACCGGCCACCGCGAACACCCCGCTGCGCGCTTGCGCGCCCTGTTCCTGAAGATAGTGGGCTGCCGCATCCGCCAGCGACGGGAAGGCCGTCACCGGGTAGGCACGGATGCTGCTCTGGTCCAGCGGGGCCCCGGCGGTGATGTCGGCCAGCGCAAAGCGCGCGTTGGTCCCGCCGATATCGGCCACCAGGGTCAACTCCGCCGGTGCCGTCACTGTGCTGCCTCCGCAGACTTGGCGGCCATATCTTCGGGCAGGAAATCCAGGGCCTGCGCCGGGCCCCAGCTGCCGGCCGCGTAAGGCTCCATGGGCAGGTCGGCCGCTTTCCAGGCATCGGCAACGCTGTCGATCCAGGCCCAGGCCGCCCGCACTTCGTCATCGCGCACGAACAGGGCGTGGTTGCCGTTGAACGCGTCCAGGAACAGGCGTTCGTAGGCGATGCGGCGGTGCAGTCCGGTGGGGACGGACAGCTCCAGCGACAGCGGCTGCAGCTCCAGTGCGCCCCATTCCGGGCCGGCCAGCGAGCTCATCAGACCGAGCTGGATGTTCTCCTGTGGCTGCAGCTGGAAGGTGATGCGGTTGGGCGTGGCGTTCTTGCGATCCGGGCGTTCGAACACCCAGTGCGTGACCGGCTTGAGATTGACTTCGATGCGGGTGGTGCGCTCGGGCAGGCGCTTGCCGGTAACCAGATGGAACGGGACACCTTCCCAGCGCCAGTTGTCGATATGCGCGGTGACGCCGACAAAGGTCTCGGCCTCGCTGCCTTCCGGCGGCTGGTAGGCCTGGACCGGCTGGTCGTTGATGGTGCCGGCGGTATAGCGGCCGCGGACGCTGTCCTTGGCCGCGTGCCTGGCGCTGAGCGGGCGCAGGGCGCGTAGCACTTTGACCTTCTCGTCGCGGATGCGGTCGGCTTCCAGGGATGCCGGCGGCTCCATCGCCACCAGGCACAGCAGCTGCAGGATGTGGCTCTGCACCATGTCGCGCATCGCACCGGAGCGCGAGTAATAAGAGTCACGGCCATCCACGCCATCGCTTTCGGCGACCAGGATGTGCACCGACTCGATGTAATTGCGGTTCCACACCGCCTCCAGCAAGGTGTTGCCGAAGCGCAGCGCCATCAGGTTCTGCACCGCCGCCTTGCCGAGGTAGTGGTCGATGCGGAAGACGCGGTCCTCGTCGATCAGCTTGCCGATCGAACGCAGGATTTCGGCGGCACTGGCCGAGTCCGAGCCGATCGGTTTTTCCAGCATCAGCCGGTTCGGTGCCGCCAGCGCGCCGCCCAGGGCCAGCCCTTCGCAGGTGGAGATGTACAGGCCCGGCGGGATGGACAGGTTGCTCACGCATTTGCGGTGCGCCAGATCCTTGACCGCTTCGGCCACCGACTCCGGGTTGCGCAGATCCACCGAGCGGTAGTCGATGCGCGCGAGCAGGCTGTCGATGTCGTCCTGGCTGGCATGCGGCACGGCCTGTTCAAGGCGCGGGCGCAGGATGTCGTGGAACTTCGCGGTGTCGTGCGGCGACAGCGCCAGTGCACGTACGCGGAAGTCCTCGGGAAGCAGGCCGTCGCCCAGCAGACGCAGCAGGGAGGGGAACAGATAACGCTGGGCCAGATCGCCTGTGGCACCGAACAGGAAAAGGGTGTCGTGCATGGTTCGAGTTTCGTGTGCGGGTGACATCGTTGTCAATCGTTGTTCATCGGGCCGCACCACATGCGGGCGGGTATGGAAATGCAGGCTGGCACGGGCAGTTGCGGCGTGCACGGCACCGTGCGCAGGGCGATCTGGCTGGGCGATTTCGCCCGCGGACTTCGGGTCCGCCGTTCACGCTGGGAAGCCAGGTGATGGTGCCATATGAATATGCTTAACGGGGGCACGGTTTCCGATGTATACGATTGCAGGGTACGGGTGCTGGATGGTTTTGCCTGTGCTGGAGGGCTGCCGCGAGGTGGCGGTGACGGGTTCGGCAGCGAGGTGGCGATGGCCAAGGTCCGGTTTGACGGGGTGCGCAAGGTCTACGACAACGGCCAGGTGGCGGTGCACGGGGCCAGTTTCGATATCGAAGATGGGGAGCTGATGGTGCTGGTGGGGCCATCGGGCTGCGGTAAGTCCACCCTGCTGCGGATGGTGGCCGGGCTGGAGGAGATCAGCGCCGGCACGTTGAGCATTGGTGATCGTGTGGTCAACGACGTGGCGCCGAAGGATCGCGACATCGCCATGGTGTTCCAGAACTACGCGCTGTATCCGCACATGACCGTCGCCGAGAATCTGGCCTTCGGTCTGAAACTGCGTGGCCACGGCAAGGCCGAGGTACAGCGAAGAGTGCAGGGCGCGGCCGAGGCGCTCGGCCTGGCAGCGATGCTCGACAAGCTGCCACGCGCGATGTCGGGCGGGCAGCGGCAGCGCGTGGCGTTGGGGCGGGCGCTGGTGCGCGAGCCTTCGGTGTTCCTGCTGGATGAGCCGCTCTCCAATCTGGATGCCAAGCTGCGTCACTCGGTGCGCGCCGAGATCGCCCAGCTGCACCGCAAGCTGGGTACCACCATGATCTATGTCACCCACGACCAGGTGGAGGCGATGACGCTGGGGCAGCGCATCGTGGTGCTTGATGAAGGGCGGGTCCAGCAGATCGATACGCCAATGGCGCTCTACCAGCGGCCGGCCAATCTGTTCGTGGCCGGGTTTTTGGGCAGTCCGGCAATGAATATGCTGCGTGGGCGGCTGAAGTCCTCGTCCGTGGATGGCCTGGCGCTGGAACTGGCGGACGGGCCGCTGCTGCCGCTGGGCGGGCTGACGCTGAGTCCGGGCTGGTTTGGCACGGAGATCGTGGTGGGCGTGCGCCCCGAGCATCTTCAGCCCAGTGAAGCGGTAGGGCACTTCAGTGCCGTGGTCGAGGGGGTGGAGCCGGTCGGCAACGAGATCTTCGTCAACCTGCGCCATGGCGCGCAGCCGCTCGTGATGCGGGTGGCGCCGCAGCCGCTGCCGGCGCCGGGTGAGCGGGTCGGGGTCGCGGTCACTCCGGCGGCCTTGCACTTCTTTGATGCCGGTACTGGCCAGCGGCTGGAATGGGTGCCGGGGTGATCAGCGGGCCAGACCGTCCAGCAGCTCCAGCCGCGCGGCGTCCTCACCATTGATCCGTAGTGCGGCTGGCGGCAGCTCCAGTGGCAATACCGCCAATGCCAGTGCGCCGGCACAGCTGGCCACGGTGCCGACGCTGGCATCCTCCGCGCTCACGCTGTCGCCGGGCGAGGGGGTGGCAGCGGTGTGCAGCAGCGCAAGCGAGCGCTTGGCCTTGCCCAGGAAGTGGGTGCGCGCCACGATTTCCTGTCCCGGGTAACAGCCCTTCCTGACGCTGTAGGCATTGAGCCGGTCCAGCCCGAGTTGCTGCGGGGTCCATTGCTCGCGCTGCGTGTCGATCAGACGCGGCAGGCCTAGGCGCAGGTCGGACTGGCGCCAGGCCAGCTCTTCTGTCGCACTGGCCTGCTGAGCGCCGCTGGCTGCGCCAAGGCGCAGGCTCCGGGGCAGCTGCGGCGTACCCACATCCAGCTCCAGGACACCGCCTTCAAGCTGCGCGATCTGCGCACCGGTGGCCTGGGCCGGTGCTTGGAAGGCGCCGCTCACGCAGGGGGTGGCTTCCGTCGTCAGGGTGACTTTGCGGCGGAAGACGAAGCGGCGCAGTTGCTCGGCCATGGCTTCCGCACCGCCGTCATGACAGACCAGTAACAACTGCTGGGCATCCACGCGCAACAGCTGAAACGCAGCAACCACGCGGCCTTTGGCCGTCAGCCAGGCGTTCCATTGCCAATGGCCGTCATCGAGCGCGACCACGTCATTGGCGAATTGGGCTTGGGCGAAGGGGACCGCATCGGGGCCGGCAAGACGCAATACCTGCGGCTGGGCGAGCATGCGGAAACCGTTGAAAACAGGGGCGAGGTTGTCAGACACGTGACTGGGGACTAAAATTTGTGCGTTGCGAGACCGACAATGATAGGCCAAACAACCCCCACTCCCGAGACCGAAACTGAAGCCCCGCAGGCACCGGAAAAGCAGCCGCTTCCCGAGGCTGATGCGGTGCCGCAGGAAATCGGTGGTCGCGGCGGACTTGATCCGGTGCGATACGGGGATTGGGAGAAAAACGGGCGCTGCATCGATTTCTGAGCAGCGTACAGCCAACGCGGCATTCCGCCGCCCAGCCGAGATACGAGTCAGCGAATGGCGAACAGACCCCGCCCCCTTTCTCCGCACCTGCAGGTGTATCGCTGGCAGATCCAGATGGCCACCTCGATCCTGCATCGAGCTACCGGCATCATTCTGGCTGTCGGCGCCCTGATCATCGCAGGCGGTTTGCTCGCCCTGATGATGGGCCCTGAGTCCTGGAGCTGCTTCACCTCCCATGCCGGCGCCTGGTACGGCAAGGTGATCCTGTTCGGTTGGACCTGGTGCTTTGCCTACCACCTGTGCAATGGCATCCGGCACATCGTGCAGGACTTCGCCATCGGCTACGCCAAGCCGACCTTCATCCGCAGCAGCTGGGTGTCGGTGATCGCATCGCTGGTCATCACCGCGCTGATCTGGGCCTACGCCTGCATGGGAGCTGCCGCATGAGCAAGTACCGCACCCCGCTCAAGAATGCCCGCGGCCTTGGCAGCGCCAAGTCCGGCACCGAGCACTTCATCCACCAGCGCCTGACCGCAACCGCACTGGTCGCCTTGACCCTGTGGTTCCTGTGCTTCGTGCTGAGCCTGATGAACGCCGACTATGTCACCGCCGTGGCTGCCGTGGCCAAGCCGTGGAATGCCATGCTGCTGGTCGGCTTCCTGGTGGCCATGTTCTGGCACGCGCAGCTCGGTCTGCAGGTCGTGCTGGAGGATTACATCCACAATTCGCTGCTGGCCCTGGCCCTGCAGACCACGGTGAAGTTCGTTGCCGTGATCGGCGCGATCGTCAGCATCTTCGCGGTTGCCCGCGTTGCGCTTGGGAACTGATACATGTCCGCTTACAACATCACTGAACACAAGGTCGACATGGTGGTCGTCGGCGCCGGTGGCGCCGGCCTGCGCGCGACCTTCGGTCTGGCCCAGAAGGGCCTGCAGACCGTCTGCATCACCAAGGTCTTCCCGACCCGCTCGCACACCGTGGCGGCGCAGGGCGGCATCTCCGCCGCACTGGCCAACATGGGCGAGGACGACTGGCGTTACCACTTCTACGACACCATCAAGGGGTCGGATTGGCTCGGTGACCAGGACGCCATCGAGTACATGTGCCGCGAGGCCATTCCGGCGATCATCGAGCTGGAACACTACGGTGTGCCGTTCTCGCGTACCGAAGACGGCAAGATCTACCAGCGTCCGTTCGGTGGCATGACCACCAAGTATGGTGAGGGCCCGTCCGCGCAGCGCACCTGCGCCGCGGCCGACCGTACCGGCCACGCGATCCTGCACACCCTGTACCAGCAGTCGCTGGCGCACAACGCGCAGTTCATGATCGAGTACTTCGCGCTCGACCTGATCATGGACGAGGAAGGCGTCTGCCGCGGCGTGCTGGCGCTGGACATGGCCGAAGGCACCCTGCACCTGTTCCGTTCGCAGGGCGTGGTGCTGGCTACCGGCGGCTACGGCCGTGCCTACTTCAGCGCCACCTCGGCGCACACCTGTACCGGTGACGGCGGTGGCCTGGTGGCCCGTGCCGGCCTGCCCCTGCAGGACATGGAGTTCGTGCAGTTCCACCCGACCGGCATCTATGGCGCCGGCTGCCTGATCACCGAAGGTGTGCGAGGCGAGGGTGGCATCCTGCGCAACAGCAGTGGCGAGCGCTTCATGGAGCGCTACGCGCCGCATTACAAGGATCTGGCATCGCGTGACGTGGTGTCGCGTTCGATGACCATCGAAATCCGCGAGGGCCGCGGCGTCGGCGAGCACAAGGATCACATCCTGCTCGACCTGACCCACCTGGGCCCGGGCGTGATCGACGAGAAGCTGCCGGGTATCGCCGAAAGCGCCCGCATCTTCGCCGGCGTCGACGTGCACAAACAGCCGATCCCGGTGATCCCCACCGTGCACTACAACATGGGTGGCATCCCGACCAACTACCACGGTGAAGTGGTGCGCAAGGTCGGCGACAACCCCGATGCGGTCGTGCCGGGCCTGTACGCCATCGGTGAAGCCGCATGCGTTTCGGTGCATGGTGCCAACCGTCTGGGCTCCAACTCGCTGCTGGATCTGGTGGTGTTCGGCCGTGCCGTTGCCAACCGCTGCGCCGAGACGATCAAGCCGGGTGCCTCGCACAAGACCCTGCCGTCCGATGCCTGCGACAAGGCGCTGGGTCTGCTGGACAAGCTGCGCCACGCCAATGGCGATACGCCGACGGCGGTGATCCGCGACAACATGCAGCGCACGATGCAGGCTGACGCGGCCGTGTTCCGCACCAGCAAGACGCTGGAAGAAGGCTGCCAGAAGATGGCGCAGGTGTTCGATTCGTTCCAGGACGTCAAGGTTTCCGACCGCTCGCTGGTCTGGAACTCGGATCTGATCGAAACCTACGAGCTCAACAACCTGCTGCTCAACGCTGTGGCCACCATCAACTCGGCCGAACAGCGCAAGGAAAGCCGCGGTGCCCACGCGCACGAGGACTTCCCGGACCGCGACGACGTCAACTGGCAGAAGCACACGCTGGTCACCGTCGACGAAAAGGGCAAGTGCAGCTTCGACTACCGTCCGGTGCACATGTACACGCTCAGCGATGACGTGTCCGTGGTGCCGCCGAAGCCGCGCGTCTACTGATCCGGGGAACTACGAAAATGGCTGAATTTGCACTCCCGAAGAACTCCCGGCTGACCAAGGGCAAGCACTTCCCCGCCAAGAGCGGTGCGAAGAACACGCGGACCTTCAAGATCTACCGCTGGAGTCCGGACGACGACCAGAATCCGCGGACCGACACCTACGAGATCGATCTCGATGCGTGCGGCCCGATGGTTCTGGACGCGCTGATCAAGATCAAGAACGAGATTGATCCGACCCTGACCTTCCGCCGCTCCTGCCGCGAAGGCATCTGCGGTTCGTGCGCGATGAACATCGACGGCACCAACACGCTGGCCTGTACCCGCGCCATTGCCGATTGCGGCAAGGCCGAGGTGCCGATCTACCCGCTGCCGCACATGGACGTGGTCAAGGATCTGGTTCCGGATCTGACCCACTTCTATGCGCAGTACGCCTCGATCAAGCCGTGGATCCGTACCCAGACCCCGGCGCCGCCGGACCGTGAGCGCCTGCAGTCGCCGGAGGACCGCAAGAAGCTCGACGGCCTGTACGAGTGCATCCTGTGCGCGTGCTGCTCGACCAGCTGCCCGAGCTACTGGTGGAACGGCGAGCGTTACCTGGGCCCGGCGATCCTGCTGCAGGCTTACCGCTGGATCATCGACTCGCGTGACGAGGACACCGGTGCGCGTCTGGACGACCTGGAAGATCCGTTCAAGCTGTACCGCTGCCACACGATCATGAACTGCGCACGGACCTGCCCGAAGGGCTTGAACCCGGCCTTGGCCATTGCCGAGATCAAGAAGCTGATGATGGCGCGCCGAGCCTGATCCAGCGGTTTTCCGCCAGGCATCCGTGCCTGGCGACTTTGGCGGCACCGGCCTTTGGGTCTGGTGCCGTCTTCGTTTCTGCCGTGGACTGGCCACGGCTTGCAGGACAGGTGGATGATGAGCCCGGAAGAAGAAATCGAGCTGAAGAAGCTGCGCTGGCGCTGCCGACGCGGCATGCGCGAGCTGGACCAGCTGTTCGGTCGCTATCTGGACCGCTGCTGGGTGCAGGCGCCGGCAGCAGAGCGCGCGGTTTTCCTACAGCTGTTGGAGACCGAAGACGATAAGTTGTGGCGCTGGTCCATGGGCTACGAGGCTTGCCCCGATGCGCAACTGGCACAACTGCTCGACAAGATCCGCGCCTTGCCGGTGTGAGTGGCGGCCATCGCGCTGGCTGGCGCTGGTGATGATGGCGCTGGGCCTCGGCGCGGCCATCGCCTTGATGGACTGCGCGTTGCCGCGCCTGTATGCGGCGCCCGCGGCGTTGTGCGTATTGGCCGTCTGCGTGTGGAGCTGTCGCCGCGAGTTGCGGCGCCCGCCGCGTCAGCTGCTGGTTCCTATCGCGCCATCGCCGGTGCTGGTGGACGGCGCGCCGGTCACCGCCGTGGAGTTGCTCGAGCGCGGGCCGCTGACGCTGCTGCGCTTCAGGCAGGGCCGCCGCCGCAGCAGCTGTCTGTTCTGGCCCGACACGTTGGATTCCGGGCAGCGACGTGAACTGCGACTGGCCGTTCGTACCCATGCCGTTTCCCGCGACGCGCCGACGGTGGCACCATAGCGGCAGTTCACGGGCACACACGCATGTTCAAACCCTTACCTGTCGCAATCGGATTGCGTTACCTGCGTGCCAAGCGCCGCAACGGTTTCATCTCCTTCATCTCGATGGCATCGATCCTGGGTATCGCACTCGGGGTCATGGTGCTGATCACCACACTGGCGGTGATGAGCGGTTTCCAGAAGGAGATCCGCGACCGCCTGCTGCAGATGTCCGCCCATGCCACCGTCAGTGCCGATGGCGAGGCGATGTCCAACTGGCAACATGCGGTGGATTTGGCGATGAAGGATCCACGCGTGGCCGGTGCCGCGCCGTATATCGAGATCCAGGCCATGCTGGCCGGCCCGCGCGTACAGGGTGCCATCGTGCAGGGCATCGACCCGGCACAGGAGCCGAAGGTGTCGGTGATCGGCGAGAAGATGGTCAAGGGATCGCTGGACAGCCTCAAGCCCGGAGAGTTCAACATCCTGCTCGGGAAGGAGCTGGCGATCTGGCTCGGCGTCGGCGTCGGTGACAGCGTGGTCGCCACCCTGGCCGAAGTGCAGGGCACGCCGATGGGGGCGATGCCGCGGGTCAAGCGCTTCACCGTCAGTGGGATCTTCGAGGCCGGTTCCAACGAGGTCGACCGTGGCGTGGCCTTCACCAACATGCAGGACATGGAACGGGTGCTGCGCATGGACGGGGCCACCGGCGTGCGCCTGAAGATGCATGACATGGACCAGGCCTACACGGTGGCGCGCGATCTGGCAGTCAATCTCAACGGCTATTACCGCGTGAGCGACTGGACCCAGGAAAACGCCAACCTCTACCACTCGTTGCGCATGGAGAAGACGGTGATGGGCATCCTGCTGTCGCTGATCATCGCGATGGGGGCGTTCAACCTGGTGTCCTCGCAGGTGATGCTGGTCACCGACAAGCAGGCCGATATCGCGATCCTGCGCACCCTGGGCCTGACTCCGGGCGGGGTGATGCAGGTGTTCATGGTGCAGGGCACCTTGATCGGGCTTTTCGGCACGCTGGCCGGCGTGATCGGTGGCATCACCCTGACGCTGAATCTGGAGCGCATCCTCGGCCTGATCGAGAGCGCTTTCAACATCAAGCTGCTGCCGGAGGACGTGTATTACATCACCGGCCTGCCGACGGATATGCAGACCGGCGATATCGTGGTGATCACCCTGGTGGCGCTGATGATGAGCTTCCTGGCAACGCTGTACCCGGCCTGGCGCGCGGCGCGCACCCAGCCGGCGGAGGCGCTGCGCTATGAATGAGAATGCACGCATGGAATCGGTGATCCGCGCCGAGGGACTGGGCAAGACCTACGCCGAAGGCAAGATGCACACGCCGGTGTTCGATGGCCTGGACCTGGATGTGGCCGCCGGCGAGACCGTGGCGATCGTCGGCGCTTCCGGTGCCGGCAAGAGCACGCTGCTGCACCTGCTGGGCGGTCTGGATATTCCCAGCGCCGGCGAGGTCTATGTCACCGGGCAGAAGATGTCGACGTTGTCCGATACCGAGCGCGGGCGCCTGCGCAACCGCTCGCTGGGCTTCGTCTACCAGTTCCACCATCTGCTGCCGGAGTTCACCGCGCTGGAGAACGTGATGATGCCGGTGATGCTGGGCGGCAGCGACGCGGCCGAGGCGGGCAAGCGTGCTACGGCCCTGTTGGAATCGGTCGGGCTTGGCCATCGCCTGGAGCACAAGCCGGGCGAGCTGTCTGGCGGTGAGCGCCAGCGTGCCGCGGTGGCGCGTGCACTGGTGAACCAGCCGGCCTGCGTGCTGGGAGACGAGCCGACCGGCAATCTGGATGACAAGACGGCCGCGACCGTTTTCGAGCTGATGTTGGAGTTGAACCGTGCCCAGCGCACCAGTCTGGTGCTGGTGACCCACGACCGGGGTCTGGCGCGCAAGTTGGACCGGGTGCTGGAGCTGCGCCAAGGACGCCTGCACGAGCTGGAACGCGGCCAGGTCTGATCCCGGGTCTTACGCGCCGGTATTGCTGCGGATTTAACTTTGCACGGCGGATGATCGCCATGCGGGTGCCATGCCCGTGGTTACCCTATGTCCAAGGAGTCATGTCATGAGAAAGCTGCTGGTTACCTTGATTGCTCTCGCCGCACTGGCTGGGTGTGCAACCACGGGCAAGTTGTCCAGCGATGAGCGGCTGGCGCTGTATCGCGCCCATGCCGGCGAACCGGTAAAGGATTTCCAGTATTTCGGCTCGCTCAACGGCTGGACCGAGCTGGGCGACAGCGCACTGGCGGTGTGGACCCGCCCCAGTGAGGCATATCTGCTGGAGCTGATGGGGCCATGTATCGATCTGGATTTTGCGCCGGCCATTTCAGTGACCAACCAGATGGGGCGGGTATCTGCCCGGTTCGACAGTGTGATCGTGCTTGGCGCTGGCTTGGGTGGGCCGGGCATTCCCTGCCGGATCCAGACCATCCGGCCAGTGGACGTGAAGGGCCTGCGGCAGACCGAGAAGGCGTTGCGCGAAGCCAGGTTGCAGGAGCGCGAAGCGGCCAAGCCGTAATCGCACCGCGGGCCGCAGGTGGCCCGCGCCTCGGGTTCAGCCCTGGGTGTCGGGCGTCACATAGCCGGCCGGCTTTTCCGCGCCACCAGCGAACAGGTACTTCACCAGTTCTTCTTCCAGAAACGCGCGATGCTTCGGATCGCGCGGCGAGAGCCGGTTCTCGTTGATCAGCATGGTCTGGTGCGCCAGCCACGATGCCCAGGCCTGCTTGCCGATGCCAGTGAAGATGCGCTGCCCCAGCTCGCCGGGATAGGGCACGAAATCCAGACCTTCGGTTTCGCGTTGTTCGTACTGGCAGAAGACGGAGCGGGACATGGCGTATTCCTGTTGGATCAGTGCGCCGGGTGGCGCTCTAGCAGTTTGCGGATCGGTGCGGGCAGCCCCAGCGAGGGCAGTTCACTGGCTGCCACCCAGCGCAGGCTGTCATTGTCGCCGACCCTTGCGTGGAGGGCGACCTTGCGCACGTGCAGCGGCTGCAGGTGCAGGCGGTAGTGGCTGAAGGTATGCACGATCGGCGGCAATTCCTTGCTGTTGTCATAGTCACCGGCAATGTTGTCGGCAAACCACTGCCGCATCTGGCTGTCGGTTTCGGCCTGGGGCAAGGTCCACAGCGAGGCCCAGATACCGGTCGGCGGGCGCTTGAGCAGCAGGATGCGACCCTGCGCGTCCTCCAGCAGCAACGCGGTGGCCTCGCGTTCGGGCAGGGTCTTGCTCGGTTTGGGCGTGGGCAGCGACTCGACCAGTCCTTGCGCATGGGCAATGCATGAAGTCTGCAGCGGGCACAGGATGCAGGCCGGCTTGGCGCGGGTGCACAGCGTGGCGCCGAAATCCATCTGCGCCTGGGTGTAGTCGGCCATGCGGCCGGCGGGCACCTGGGTGAGCTGTTCGGCAGCCAGTGCCCACAACTGCTTTTCGATGGCGGGAAGGCCCGGAAAACCGGCAATGCCGTGATAGCGGGTCATCACCCGCTTCACGTTGCCATCGAGGATCGGCAACGGGTCGTTCCAGGCCTGGCTGAGGATCGCACCTGCGGTACTGCGGCCGATGCCGGGCAGGGCGAGCAGGGCCTCGAAATCGCGGGGCAGTTCACCGCCGTGCAGTTCAACGCATTGCTTTGCCGCGGCATGCAGGTTGCGGGCGCGGGCGTAGTAGCCCAGCCCGGCCCAGTGCGCCATCACCATGTCGTTGTCGGCGGCGGCCAGATCGGCCAGCGTCGGGAACGACTGCACAAAGCGCAGGAAGTAGGGGGTGACCGTGGCCACCTGCGTCTGCTGCAGCATGATCTCCGACAGCCATACCCGGTATGGCGAACGCGGGTGCTGCCACGGCAGATCGTGGCGGCCGTGCTGGTCGAACCACGCCAGCAGCGGCGCAACGAAGCTGTCGGCGCCGGCGTTGTCCGTGTGCGGCATCAATTGCCGCTGCTGCCCAGCGCTTCGGGCAGCAAGGCGTCGACGAAGGCTTCCGGATCAAACACGCGCAGATCTTCCGGGCGCTCGCCGATACCGGCAAAACGGATCGGAATGCCGAACTCGCGGGCCAGCGCGAACACCACGCCGCCCTTGGCGGTGCCGTCCAGCTTGGTCACCACCAGCCCGGTGACGCCGGCGGCGGCGTGGAACTGGCGCAGCTGTGACAGCGCGTTCTGGCCGGTGGTGCCATCGATGACCATCAGCACTTCGTGCGGAGCGGTGTCGTCGATCTTGCCGAGCACGCGGCGGATCTTGCTCAGTTCGTTCATCAGGCCGGTCTGGGTGTGCAGGCGGCCGGCGGTATCGGCGATCAACACGCTGGTGCCACGCGCCTTGCCGGCCTGCAGGGCGTCGAACGCGACCGAGGCGGCATCGGCGTTCTGGCCCTGGGCGACCACGGCCACGCCGTTGCGCTCGCCCCAGATCTGCAGCTGGGCCACCGCGGCGGCGCGGAAGGTGTCGCCGGCGGCCAGCATCAGGCTGTGGCCCTGATCCTTGAAACGCTTGGCCAGCTTGCCGATGGTGGTGGTCTTGCCGACGCCGTTGACGCCGACGGTGAGGATCACAAACGGCTTGGCGTTGGCGTCGATGACCAGCGGCTTGGCCACTGGCTGCAGCAGTGCGATCAGGTCCGCGCGCAGTGCGGCCAGCAATGCATTGGCGTCGGCGAATTCGCGCGATTTCATGCGCTTGCGCAGGTCTTCGACCAGCGCGGTGGTGGCCGGCACGCCGACGTCGGCGGTGATCAGCGCGGTCTCGATCTCGTCGAGCAGGTCGTCGTCGAGTTTGGGATTGCGCGAGAACAGGCCGCCGAAGCTGCGGGCGAGGGTGCTGTTGCGCAGCCGTTCGCGCCAGCCGAGCTTGCCGGAGGCGGCGGCCGGTGCGGCGCTGGCGGGAATAAGCGCATCGTCGGTCGCCGCGGTTTCGACTGCGGGCACTGCAACCGCTACCGGTGGCGCCTCTTCCTGCGCGGCGGGCATTGGTTCGATCACTGCGGCCGGCGTTTGCGGAGCGGCCGGTACGGCAGCTGTCGCTGCGCTGATGACGGATGCAGGCTGTGTTTCGGCCACCACACTGGCCGGAGCAGGCGTCTCGCTCACGGCCGTGGCAGGGGATTCAGCCGCCGGCGCCGGAAACGCTTCACTGGCATCGATATGCGGTGAGGCATCGGCGGGTGCTTTCGGGAACGCTGCGGCCAGCTCCTCCGCGCTCAGCGTGGACGGCTTGGCGGGCTGTTGGGCGTCGTCGTTCTTCTTGCGGCGGAAAAAGCTGAACATGAGGGAAAAAGGTCTGAAATCAGCGGCATATGCTACCACCGGGGCCCGCAGGGGGGCGGTGGCGGATAAACGCGGAGCCGGCACAGGGCCGGCTCCGGGCGGGAGCTGCATGGGCGCAAGTTACGCCGATAGCTCCAGCAGCAGCTCGTTGAGGCGGCGCACGTAGCCGGCCGGGTCCTTCAGGCTGTCGCCGGCGGCCAGTGCGGCCTGGTCGAACAGCACGTGGGCCAAGTCGTTGAAGCGGTCCATATCGGCTTCCGCGTCGAGCTTCTCGATCAGCGGATGGGCCGGGTTGAACTCGAACACCGGCTTGGACTCCGGTACCTTCTGGCCGCTGGCTTCCAGGATCTGGCGCATCTGCAGCCCCAGATCCTGCTCGCCGATGGCCAGGATCGCCGGCGAATCGGTCAGGCGGTGGGAGACGCGCACTTCGGCCACGTCCTCGCCCAGCGCGGTCTTCAGGCGCGTGACCAGGGCCTCCTTGGTCTTGGCGACTTCCTCCTGCGCCTTCTTGTCCTCTTCGGTTTCCAGCTTGCCCAGGTCCAGGTCGCCGCGGGCGATGTCGACAAAGGACTTTCCGTCGAACTCGTTGAGGTAGCCCATCAGCCACTCGTCGATGCGGTCGGTCATCAGCAGCACTTCGATGCCCTTCTTGCGGAACACCTCCAGGTGCGGGCTGTCCTTGACCTGCTGGTAGCTTTCGCCGGTCAGGTAATAGAGCTTGTCCTGGCCGTCGATCATGCGGGCGACATAGTCGGCCAGGGCCACACTCTGCTCGCCGCTGCCGTCATGGGTGGAGGCGAAGCGCAACAGGCCGGCGATCTTCTCGCGGTTGCCGTAATCCTCGGCCGGACCTTCCTTCAGCACCTGGCCGAAGTTCTTCCAGAAGCCGGCATAGTCCTCCGGCTTGTCCTTGGCCAGCTTCTCCAGCATGTCCAGCGAACGCTTGGTCAGGGCCGACTTCATCGAGTCGATCACCGGGCCGGACTGCAGGATTTCGCGGGACACGTTCAGCGGCAGGTCGTTGGAGTCGACCACGCCCTTGATGAAACGCAGGTACAGCGGCAGGAACTGCTCGGCCTGGTCCATGATGAAAACGCGCTGCACATAGAGCTTCAGGCCCTTGGGCGCGTCACGGTGGTACAGGTCGAACGGGGCGCGACCGGGGGTGTACAGCAGCGAGGTGTATTCCAGCTTGCCCTCGACCTTGTTGTGGCTCCAGGCCAGCGGGTTGGTCGGATCGTGGGCGATGTGCTTGTAGAACTCCTGGTATTCCGCGTCGCTGATCTCGGACTTGGCGCGGGTCCACAGTGCATTGGCGCGGTTGACGGTCTCCCATTCCGGCGTGGCCGGCTTGTCGGCTTCCTCGCCGTGGTGCTCTTTCTGCAGCTCGATCGGCAGGCCGATATGGTCGGAGTACTTCTTGATCAGGCTGCGCAGCTGCCAGCCGTCGGTGTAGCTGTCCTCGCCTTCCTTCAGGTGCAGCACGATGCGGGTGCCGCGCTCGGGCTTGTCGATGGTGGCGATCTCGAACTCACCTTCGCCCCTGGAGGACCAGTGCACGCCCTCGCTGGCCGGCAGACCGGCGCGGCGACTGTAAACGTCGACCTGGTCGGCGACGATGAAGGCCGAATAGAAGCCCACGCCGAACTGGCCGATCAGGTTGGAGTCCTTCTTCTGGTCGCCGGACAGGTTCTTCAGGAAATCGGCGGTACCGGACTTGGCGATGGTGCCCAGGTGCGCGATGGCTTCCTCGCGGCTCAGGCCGATGCCGTTGTCGTCGATGGTCAGGGTGCGCGCGGCCGGGTCGGCCTCGATGCGGATGCGCAGTGGCGCGCCGCCTTCCAGCAGCTCGGGCCGGGTCAGCGCTTCGAAGCGCAGCTTGTCGGCGGCGTCGGCGGCATTGGACACCAGCTCGCGCAGGAAGATTTCCTTGTTCGAGTACAGCGAATGGATCATCAGGTGCAGCAGCTGCTTCACCTCGGTCTGGAAGCCCAGGGTTTCCTTTTGGGTTTCTGCGTTCATCGGTCGGTCGTGCTCCATGGCTGACATGCCGCGTGGGGATCGCGGCGGCTGACTCCACGGGTAAGGGTGATTGAACCGATTTCAAGGCTTGGGTGGCCCGGCAGGTGCTTGGTCTATCATTCCCGTCCTGTTTTCCGCTCGAAGGTCCGTGCCGCCAATGTCCTTGATTTCTCGCCTGTTCCTTCCGGTGGTGGGCACATGAACGGCCGCAGCAAGGCGGCCGGTCCAGCTGGTGGCGGACAGGTGCGTATCGTCGGTGGGCGCTGGCGCAATACCCGGCTGCAGGTGCCGGACCTGCCGGGGCTGCGTCCGACCAGTGACCGCGTGCGCGAGACCCTGTTCAACTGGCTGATGCCCAAGCTGCCCGGTGCCCGGGTGCTGGACCTGTTCGCCGGCAGTGGCGCGCTGGGGCTGGAGGCGCTTTCGCGAGGCGCGGCCTCCGCCGTGCTGGTCGAGCGGGATCCGGCCCTGGTCACGGCGCTGCGCGCGGTGGTGACCCGGTTGGGCGCCGAGGGGCAGGTGCAGGTCACCAGCGGCGATGCGCTGCGCTGGCTGGACACGGCCGCGCCGCAGCAGGCCGATATCGTGTTCGTCGATCCGCCGTTCGCCGATGGCCTGTGGGAGCAGGTGATCGAGCGCCTGCCGCGACATATCGCGCCGGGTGCGTGGCTGTATGTGGAGGCGCCAGCGCAGCGGCGGCAGTCGTTGCCGCCGGAATGGAGCCTGCATCGCGAGGGCGGCACCCGCGAGGTCGGCTATGCCCTGTATCGGCATGCCACTGTTACACTTCGCAACGACTTGAACGCGGTAAACAACGCATGACTTCGGCCAATCGTCGTATTGCCGTCTATCCGGGGACATTTGATCCGATCACCAATGGTCATATCGACCTGGTGAACCGGGCTGCGCCGCTGTTCGAGAAGATCGTGGTCGGTGTGGCCTTCAGCCCGTCCAAAGGCCCGACCTTGCCGCTGGACCTGCGTGTGGAGCTGGCGCGTGAGGCGCTCAGGCGCCACGGGAATGTGGAAGTCGTGGGTTTCGATACGCTGCTGGCGCATTTCGTACGTTCAGTGCATGGCGGCGTGCTGTTGCGCGGTCTGCGCGCGGTGTCCGACTTCGAATACGAATTCCAGATGGCGAGCATGAACCGCCATCTGATCCCGGAGGTCGAAACCCTGTTTCTGACCCCCTCTGAACAGCACAGCTTCATTTCCTCCTCGCTGGTGCGTGAAATCGCCCGGCTGGGCGGGGATGTGTCCGGTTTCGTGCCGGCAACCGTGCTGGAAGCGCTGCGCAAGGCCCGCGAAGCCCGCGCGGCCGCCGAATCCTCCAAACAGCTGTAACGAACACCTTTAAAGGGAGAACCACCATGAAGAAAACGATGCGCGTGATGTTGGCCGCTTCGCTGGTGCTGGCCTTCGCGGCCTGCAAGAAGGAAGAGGCCGCGCCGGTCGCCGACGCCCAGCAGGCGCTGGTCGCCCCGGCCAAGGACGACGATGCCGGCTGGAAGAAGTACCTGCAGGCCGTGGCCGTGCAGAACATGGGCAACATCACCGCCAGCCCGTTCCTGTACTACCTGCCGCCGGAGTCCGATCCGGAATTCGCCGCCAAGTACGGCCGCCAGGTGGAAAGCGCCACCGTCGCCATCAGCCGCGGCATCCAGCCGGGCAACATGCTGGCCTTCGGTTCCTCGGCTTCGGCCAAGATGGCCGACATGATCGATACCGCGTTCAAGGACGTGCAGGCCGATTCGATGAAGGGCGTGCGCGTGGTGTTCATCGGCGATGCCGCCGACAATGCCCGCGTGCAGACCATCGTGCAGCCGACCGGCGCCGATTACATCTTCGTTGAAGCCAAGTAATACCCGTGCAAGGCCGGGCACGCGCAATGCGTGCCCGGTTGCGGCCGGCAGCGATGTCGCGCCGCAGGCAACCGGTCGCGGCTGGGCCCACCGGTTCAACGCTGGCAGGCGCGGGCATGGAGTAGTGCCATGTCGTTGAAAATCAATGAGCTCTGCGTCAATTGCGACGTCTGCGAGCCTGCCTGCCCGAACAAGGCGATTTCCATGGGCGAGACGATCTACGTGATCGACCCGGCCCGTTGCACCGAATGCGTCGGCCATTTCGATGAGCCGCAATGCGTGGTGGTCTGTCCGGTGGAATGCATCGACCCGGACCCGGATATCCCCGAAACCCAGGAGCAGTTGCTGGCCAAGCTGTTCGGCCTGCAGCGCGACCATCCCGAACTTTACGAACCGGAGGATCCGACGGCATGAAACCGTTTGCCCGTTCCCTGTTGTTGTGTGCATGGCTGTTGAGCCCGAGCGTGTGGGCCTCGGACACGGCACCGGCCCGTGCCGCCCATCCTGACGGAGCGGTCATCGCCAGCGGCCATTCACTGGCCACCGATGCCGGCATGGAAATCCTGGCCAAGGGCGGCAACGCCTTTGATGCCGCGGTGGCGGTGTCCTCGACATTGGCCGTGGTCGAGCCGATCAGCTCGGGCCTGGGTGGCGGCGGATTCTTCCTGCTGCACGATGCCAGAACCGGCAAGGATGTGATGCTGGACGCGCGCGAGACCTCGCCCGAATCGGCCACGCCGGAGCAGTTCCTGGACAAGCACGGCGAGCTGGATCGCGACCGCTCGGTCAACGGTCCATGGTCGGCTGGAATCCCGGGCCTGCCGGCGCTGCTGGTGCAGGTGGCCCGCGAACACGGCCGGCTGCCGCTGACCGACTCGCTGGCGCCGGCAATCCGGGTCGCCCGTGACGGCTTCCCGGTGTATGCACGTATGGCCCGTGGCTACGAGTCGCGCCGCGAGGTGATGGAGCGTTATCCGGGGACCCGCGAGGTCTACCTGCGCAACGGCCGTCCGATCGCCGAAGGCGACATCTTCAAGCAGCCGGAGTTGGCGCGCACCCTGCAGCTGCTGGCGGAGAAGGGCTTTGACGGTTTCTACCGCGGCGAAACCGGCAGGAAGCTGCTGGCCGGGGTGAAGCAGGCCGGCGGCCGCTGGACCGCCGCGGAGCTGGCCGGCTACCGGGTCAAGACCCGCGAGCCGATCGTTTTCAACTACCGCGACTGGAAGATCACCACCGCCTCGCCGCCGTCCTCCGGTGGCATCGCGCTGGCATCGATGCTGCAGATCCTGGAAGGCTGGGACATCAACAAGATGGACGAGGCCCACCGCACCCACCTGGTGGTGGAGGCGATGCGCCGCGCCTATCGCGACCGCACGTTCTTCCTCGGCGATCCGGACTTTGTCGATATCCCGCAGAAGGTGTTGACCAGCCGCGACTATGCGCAGGGCCTGCGCGCGACCATCCATCCGGAGAAGGCGACGCCGAGTGACCTGCTGTCGGGCAATCCGACGCCGCTGGAAGATGACGAGACCACGCACTTCTCGATCATCGACGGCGAAGGCAACCGCGTCGGCGGCACCCAGACGGTGAACCTGCTGTACGGCTCGGGGCTGATCCCGGCCGGCACCGGCGTGTTGCTGAACAACGAGATGGACGACTTCGCACTCAAGCCGGGCACCCCGAATGCGTTCGGCGTGATGGGCTACGAGGCCAACGCGCCCAAGACCGGCAAACGCATGTTGAGCTCGATGACGCCGACGTTCATGGAGAACGAGGACAAGGTCATCGTGATCGGCACGCCAGGCGGCAGCCGCATCATCACCATGGTGCTGCTGGGCATCCTCGGCTACGACGCCGGGCTGGATGCGCAGCAGGTGGCCGCATTGCCGCGTTACCACCACCAGTGGCTGCCCGACGAGATTTCCGCCGAGTCCGGCGCGTTCTCGCCGGACGTGGCCAGGCAGTTGCAGGCGATGGGGCACAAGGTCGACTTGCCGGGCGACTCGGCCGAAGGCGGGCGCGGTTCCAGCCACGTATGGGGCAACCTGCAGACGGTGGAATGGGACCGTCGCAGCAACACCCTCAGCGGCGGCACCGACCCGCGCAATCCGGTCGGCAGTGCCGAGGTCAAGCGCAACGCAACGGCCGACTGACACGCGCGCCGAACAACGCAAAAAGCCCCGCCGCCCGGCGGGGCTTTTCTGTTCCGGGGTGTCAATAATCCGGCGCTGTCGGCTTGCGAATATTTAACGCGGAGTCAGTAGAATTTTTCATATGAAACTATGGTCGATCCGCGGTAATTCGCAAAAACTCGATGGCGGTGCAATGTTCGGCAACGCCCCCAAGGCGTTGTGGGAAAAGTGGGCACCGGCCGATGACCTCAACCGGATCGAACTGGCATGCCGGGCGTTGCTGGCCAGTCCGCTGGCCGGCAAGACGGTGCTGTTCGAAACCGGTATTGGCGCGTTCTTCGAGCCGAAACTGCGCGAACGCTACGGTGTGCAGGAGCCGCGGCATATCCTGATCGATTCGCTGCGCGAAGCCGGCTTCGAGCACGAGGATATCGATGTGGTGGTGCTGAGCCATCTGCATTTCGACCACGCCGGTGGGCTGCTGGCGCCATGGTCGGAAGGCCGCGTGCCGGAGCTGCTGTTTCCCAACGCCACCTTCGTGGTGGGCGCCGCGCACTGGGAGCGGGCGTTGCATCCCCATCCGCGTGACCGCGCCAGTTTCATCCCCGAACTGCCGAAGCTGCTGCAGGACAGCGGGCGGCTGGAAGTGGTGTCCGGCGAGTATTCGAAGGTGCTCGGGGAATCGGTGCGTTTCAGTTTCAGCGACGGCCACACGCCGGGGCTGATGCTGGCCGAGATCGTCGGCCCGGAGCGGGTCGATGGCCTACCGCGCGGTGGCGTGGTGTTCTGTGCCGACCTGATTCCCGGCCGCTCGTGGGTGCATGTGCCGATCACGATGGGCTATGACCGCAATGCCGAGCTGCTGATCGACGAGAAGCGCGCGTTTCTGGAAGACAAGCTTGCGCGCAACGTGCATCTGTTCTTCACCCACGATCCGCAGTGCGCGATGGCGCAGGTGGTGCGTGATGAGAAGGGCCGTTTCGGCACCGCCCATGAAGTGGCCGAGCTGAAAGCCCGCGCGCTGGCCTCTGCCTGAAAACTGCCCGAAGGTCCCGGGCGATGGCGCCCGGGACCGTGGTAATCAGCCCACGCGGGTACCGAAGATGCGATCGCCGGCATCGCCCAGGCCCGGCAGGATGTAGGCCTTGTCGTTGAGGCGCTCGTCGATGGCGGCGGTGAAGATCTCCACGTCCGGGTGCGCGGCCTCCACGGCCTTGAGGCCTTCCGGTGCGGCGACCAGGAAGATGCCCTTGATGCGGCGGGCGCCGGCGCGCTTGAGCATGTCGATGGTGGCGATCAGGGTGCCGCCGGTGGCCAGCATCGGATCCAGGATCAATGCGTCGCGCTCTTCCAGGCGACCGGTCAGGCGCTCGAAATAGGGCACCGGCTGCAGGGTCTCCTCATCGCGCTGCAGGCCGACCACGCTCACCCGTGCGGCCGGAATCAGCGACAGCACCCCGGTCAGCATGCCCAGGCCGGCGCGCAGGATCGGCACCACGGTGATCTTGGCCCCGGCGATGCGCTGCACCTGCACCGGACCGGCCCAGCCTTTCATCGTGTGGCTCTCGGTGTCCAGATCGGCGGTGGCCTCGTAGGCGAGCAGGGTACCCAGCTCGTTGACCACTTCGCGGAAATCCTTGGTGCTCATGTCCGGATCGCGGAGCAGGCCGATCTTGTGCTGGACCAGGGGGTGGCGGACTTCGACGATTTTCATGGCGGATATGACGGCAGGGGAGAGTGGCCAGTGTGCCGCAGGCCCTCTGTATCCGGCCAGTACGGCGTTGCAATACGACCGTCCCCGGGCTGTCATCGCCGCGCAATCCCACTGACATACCGTGCCCACCCATCCTTTACATCCTCTGGGGGCGGTAGTGCGCAAGCGCGTGTTGGTGATGGCGGTGACGACGGCGGTGGTCTGTATGGCCACCGCGCAGGCTGGGCAAAGGCCGGTTGCTCCGGATGGCGCGGTGGTTGCCGCCGTCACGGCGGCAGCGGTGGATCTGCAGCGGATCGAGGTGCGTGCGCAGCGCGAGGCGCAGATCCGGGCGGTCGAACTCAAGCGCGATGCCGATGCGATCCAGGATGCGGTGGCTTCCGATTCGATGGGCGACTACCCGGACATGAACGTCGCCGAGTCGCTGCAGCGGTTGCCCGGCGTCAGTGTCACCCGCGACCAGGGTGAAGGCCGCTTTGTGGTGATCCGTGGTCTGGATGCGGCGCTCAACAGTGTCAGCATCGATGGCATCGCGGTGGGCACGCCGGAAGATTCCTCGCGCGCCGCGCCGCTGGACGTGATTCCCACCGATTCGACCGAACGCCTACGGGTGATCAAGTCGGCCACGCCGGACATGCCGGGCGATGCCATTGGCGGCAGTGTGGTGGTGGAGTCGGCCTCGGCCTTCGACCGCGACGGCCGTTCGCTCAAGGGCAAGCTCGAAGCCAGTCACCAGCAGCTTTCCGGCAAAACCAGCCCCAAGGCCGCGTTCAACTACAGCGAGGTGTTCAACGACACCTTCGGTATCGCGCTGGGTATCAATCATCACAAACGCAGCTTCGAGTCGGACAACACCGAGGTTGCCTACGGCAGCTTCGACGGGGGCGCCGACGATGACCTGGCCGCACTGGAGATCCAGCGTCGCAAGTACAGCATCGAGCGCACCCGCAGCGGCGCCAACCTCAATCTGGACTGGCGACCGGACCAGGACAACCGCTACTACCTGCGCACGCTGTACAGCCGCTTCGATGATGCCGAAACCCGCCAGCGCACTGTGTTCGGTCTGGAGGACGGTGTCATCAGTGCGCTGGGCGGTGGCCGCTACCAGGTGGATGACCTGCCGGCCGACGCGATCAGCAAACGCATGCGCTACCGCACCAAGGAGGAGGACACCTTTGCCGCCAGTCTCGGCGGTGAAAACCGCCTGAGCAATGCGGTGCTTGATTACCGGCTGGGCTATACCAGGACCCGCGAGCGCGTGAATGATGAAATGGAAGCGCGCTTCGAGTACGGCGGTGCCGACCTGTCGGCCACGATCGACCAGAACCGCGACATTCCCGGGTTGGACTTCAGTGATGCCGGGTGGATGGACAGCGCCAACTACACGTTCGACCGGGTGGTGATCGGGCCCAAGCAGGTGGATGACAGCGAACGCAGCGCGCAGGCCAATATCCGTTTCGATGCCGACCATGCCAGCTACAAGCTCGGCCTGCTCGGCCGCTGGCGCGAGCGTGCGGTGAATGTTGACGAGGCTGAAATGCGCCGCGGTCCGGCGGTGGATCTGACCAGCTGGAACGGTGCGACGTTGGCACACCGTGGCGGGCCGCTGGGGCAGGGCATGAGCTCGGCGGCGATGCGTCGCTGGTGGGCGAGCAGCGGTGGCCAGTACAGCGCCCGGCCGCAGGATGTCGCCGGCAACGTCATGGCCTCGCTGGAAGAGGATTACACCGCCAACGAGGACATCCTCGCCGCCTATGCGATGGGCACCTGGGATATCGGCGCATTGCGTGTGATCGGCGGCGTGCGCGTGGAGAACACCCGGTTCGATGCCAGCGGCAACCAGGTGGACATCGCCGCCGACGGCAGGACCGTTACCGTCAGCCCGCGCAACGCCAGCAACAGCTACAGCAACGTGTTGCCGGGCCTGCATCTACGCTACGACACAGGCAACAACTGGGTGCTGCGCGGCGCGCTCAACAAGAGCGTGGCGCGCCCGTCCTTCGGCGACGTGTCACCGCGGCTGGCGATGAACCGGGATGACGAGGAAGTCCGGGTCGGCAACCCGCAGCTGGACCCCTACGAATCGACCAACCTGGATTTCTCGTTCGAGCGCTATCTGGGGCAGACCGGGCTGGTCGCGCTGGGCCTGTTCCACAAGGACATCGACGGTTACATCGTGCAGACCGTCAGCGATGCCGATGCCGCATTCCCGGGCTTCGAGGTCACCCGTTCGATCAATGGCGACAGGGCCAGGGTGTTCGGCGCCGAGTTCAATTGGCAGCAGCAACTGGCGTTCCTGCCGGGGGCCTGGGGCGGCCTGCTGGTCGGGGCCAGCGGCACCTGGCTGGATACCGGATTCGATCCCGGTATCGCCGGACGTGAGCGCGATGATTTCACCCTGCCGCGCGCGTCGCGCAATGTCTACAGCGCACATGTGGGCTACGAGTGGGGCGGCTTCAGCACGCGTCTGGCCGGTGTATACCGCAGCCAGTATCTGGACAGCATCGGCGACAGCCGCGCCTACGACATCCATGTAGCACCGCACACCCAGCTGGATTTCAGTCTGGACTACCGTTTCACCCGCAACGTGAGCCTGTATCTGGAGGCGTCCAATCTGCTCGACAAACCGCTGGAGCTGTACCAGGGCGTGCGTTCGCGAACGCTGCAGAACGAGGAATACGGCCGTACCTACGCCGTTGGCCTGAAGGTGGCACTGTGAAGGCCGCGCTGCTGTGTAGCGGCTTGGCCCTGGCCCTGGCGCTTGTCGCCTGCCAGCCGGCTGCCAGAAGCTCCCATCCGCTGACTGCGGCCGACATCGCCGAGGGTGCGCGCCCGCCGGCCGCCAAGCGGGTAGGGGAGGCCTTCCTCACGCCGATGACGCCGGCCGACAACATCGATTCGCCAGCCAGCTGGCGCAACGCTGATGGCCGGGTATGGCTGATCGCCACCGCCAAGGCCACCGACAAACTGGTGGTCTACGACGGGCAGACCGGCCGGCACCTGCGTGACGTGGGTAGCAGCGGCACCGCGCTTGGCCAGTTCGACCGCCCCAACGGCATCGCCGTGCAGGGCGATCTGCTGTTCATCGTCGAGCGCGACAACCATCGCGTGCAGGTGCTGCAACTACCTGACTTCACCCCGCTGGGCACATTCGCCGGCACCGACCTGCGCAAGCCTTACGGGCTGTGGGTGAATCCGCAGCAGGACGGCTACGACGTGTACGTCACCGATTCCTACGACGAGGGCGAGGACGCCGCCGGCAACGATATCCTGCCGTCACTGGAACGTTTGAACGAGCGGGTGCGTCGCTACCACGTCCGCGTCGATGGCGGTGCCGTGCAGGCCCGTCTGGTCCGCAGCATCGGCGACACCACGGCCAAGGGGGCGCTGCGGGTGGTCGAGTCGATCTGGGGCGATCCGGACAACGACCGCCTGCTGGTGGCCGAGGAGGACGAAAGCTACGCCAGCGAGGTCAAGGTCTACACGCTGGCCGGCGATTTCACCGGCAGCACCTTCGGCGAGGGTGTGTTCAAGGCCCAGGCCGAGGGCGTGATGCTGCGTACCTGCGGCGAGGGCGGTTGGTGGATCACCACCGAGCAGGGCAAGGAGCGCAGCGTGTTCCACCTGTTCGACCGCAAAACGCTGGCCCACGTCGGCGCGTTTCATGGCAATACGGTGGCCAATACCGACGGCATATGGAGCAGCCAGCAGGCATCGGCACGCTTCCCGCAGGGCGCGTTGTATGCGGTACATGACGACCAGGGCGTGGTGGCGTTCGACTGGCGCGATATCGCCAGCGCCCTGTCGCTGCCGCAGGACTGCGCGCTGTGAGCACCCGGGGCAGGAGGTCGTGGCTGCTGCTGGCCGCCATGATGGCGGCGGCCGGAGCGGTGGGGGCCGCTCCGGCCGCGGAGCCGAACACGCAGGTACCGGCGGGCAGCAGGCACTACGCGGCCACGGGTTTCCCCGATCGCATCGTCGCCTCGCCGGCGCAGGATGCCGCGCAGGGTTTCGCGGTGGCGTGGCGGACCTCGCCGCTGTCGGCCGTGCCTCAGCTGGAGCTCGCGCTTGCCGGGGATTCACCGGACCTGGGGCAGGTGCGTGCGCTTGAGGCCCGCAGCGGCCTGTTGCAAAGCGAGAATGGCGTGTCGCAACACCACCGGGTCGACGTCCAGGGGCTGTTGCCGGACACGCTCTACGCCTACCGGGTGCAGGGACAGGACACGTGGAGCGCCTGGCATCACTTCCGTACCGCTGGCGCGGCGGGTCAGCCGCTGACGCTGCTGTACTTCGGCGATACCCAGAACAAGAACCTCAGCCATGTCAGCCGGGTGATCCGGCAGGGCTGGCAGATCGCTCCCGATGCACGCCTTGCCTTGTTCGCCGGCGATCTGGTCAGTGGGGGGGATGGCGAGGACGACAACGAGTGGGGCGAGTGGTTCGCCGCCGGTGGCTGGCTGTTGCCGGGCATGGCGGTGGCGCCCGCGGCGGGCAACCACGAATATTTCGAGGAGTTCGAGGACACCCCGCAGGAGCGTCGCGTACTCGGCAGACATTGGCCGCTGAGCTTTGCCTTGCCGGGCAACGGTGCGCCCGGTGCAGCCAGCACCACCTACTGGTTCGATTACCAGGGCATCCGCGTGGCGATACTCGACGGCACCTCGGCGCTGGATCTGGGGACGGCCAAGATGCAGGCCGATTGGCTGGAAGAAGTACTGGGCAGCAGCACGCAGCCATGGAACATCGTGGTGGTGCACCAGCCGCTGTATCCGTTGCGGGCGGAGCGGGACACCTCGGTGCTGGCCACGCAGATCCGCCCGGTCCTGCAGCGGCACAAGGTCGATCTGGTGCTGCAGGGACATGACCACACCTATGGCCGGCGTGGCGACGACAGTGGCGCTTTGCCGCAGTACATCTCCTCGGTGGCAGGGCCCAAGCAGTACCGGCTGTCGCCGCAGGCACGTGGAACGATGAAACCCACGGCAGAGGACACCCAGCTGTTCCAGGTGTTGCGGGTGGACGGCGCGCGTCTGCACTACCGTGCCTACACGGTCACCGGACGTCTGTACGACGCGTTCGAGATCCTGCGGGACACAGGCGGCGCCAAGCGTCTGGGTGAAATCACCGAAGGTCGCATCGCGCCGCGCGATTGTCCGCGCGCGGTGTCGCCCAAGGGCCGGAGCGATCGCTGCTGGGAGTGATCCGCCCCTCCCGTGGCAGCGCAGATAGGCTGCTTGCACGCCGCCAGCGTTGCCGCGGATATCTGCCACGCATGGCCCGGACGGACCCCCTGGCCTGTGTCTATACTCTGCCCCTGCGTCGTGCCGGAGAGCCGGCGGAGGCAGCCTGGCGGCACTGGTTCGAACGCCGCGGCCGCTGCTAGGACGCGCCATTGACGGTTGCCCTTTGCAGGGGCGACCGCGTCATCATCGGCCCGGTGCCGACGCACCGGGCAAGTATCACGGAGGATCGATATGCGTGCAGACAAGGGGTGGATCACGGCCGGGGCGGCATTGCTGCTGGGGGCACTGGCCTGGGGCGTGGACGCGGCACCGCCGCTGGAAGAGGAGATCGTCAATCCCAGCGAGGTGGTGTTCGAAGGCGGGCAGGCGTATGCCGATGCCGGCGATGGCAGCCTGGAGCGTCTGCGCAGCCGCCAGCAGGACGGGGAAACCGTCTATTACCGGCTGGTCCGTTACGACAACGAATTCGGCTATGTCGCCGACGACGATTCTCCGTCGGTGGCGCAGGCGTCCCGCGCGCCGGCGTCCGAGCCGGTCACGCCGTTCCGCTACTACGGCTCGGGCCATCTCTATCGGCCGGATTTCTACAACAGCCCGTACAACCGCGACGCCCGCCAGCGTTACTGGGGCCCGGGCTATTTCGGCAGCTGCAGCCGCTATGACGGCTGCAAGGAAGTGCAGTTGGTTCCGGTGGTGCCGTATCGCGTCATCGGTTATTGAGGGGCCCAGGCGGGGTGGAGCATCCACGGACACCCGACGGTCGATACATGGTGGTTCGCGGCCGTCTCTGGCGGGTCGCGAATCCCCGTCTTTCGCCACAGGAACACGAGGTGCTCGTCGGCACGCTGATGGCCGCACGCCGGCAAGTGAAAGCCGCATTGGTGGCGGGCGATCCTGCTGCGCTTTCGGCAGCACGTAGCTCGGTCAACGCTGCAAAAATCGCGCTGGGGGAGCGGGGGCCTGTCTGGTGGGAAGATGGTGCCCAGGACTTCAACCGTCACCTGGTCAAGGACACGCCTTATCGGGACTGGTATGAGAAGCACATCGGACCGCAGGCTTAGCAGTGCATTGCACTCAAGGCTGCCTGGCCGCATGGTCCAGACAGAACGGAGAACGGCGGCCACTGGCCGCCGTTCCTGTTTCACGCGAGGGGGTGGATCAGGCGGCGTCGGCCTGCGCGCGGCGCGGGCCTTCGAGCAGGGCGCGGCCGACCATGTCGACCAGCAGGTCCAGCTCGGCCTCGTCCATGTCGAAGTGCGGGGTGAAGCGCAGCGAGTTCTCGCCGCCGTGGATCACGTTGACGCCGTGCATGCGCAGCCATTCCTCGGTGGAATTGGCGCCGTAGCACTTGAACTGCGGAGCCAGCTCGCAGGAGAACAGCAGCCCGGTGCCCTGGACCTTGGTGATCAGGCCGCCGAGCCTGGCCTTGAGTGCTTCCAGCTTCTGCACTGCCTGCTCGCCGCGCACACGGATGTTCTGCCGCACTTCCGGCGACATGCGGGCCAGGGTGGCACAGGCCACGTCCAGCGCCCGCGGGTTGGTGGTCATGGTGTTGCCGTACACACCCTTGCGGTACAGTCCGGCGGCATGCTCGGTCACGGCCAGCACCGACAACGGGAACTGCGCGCCGTTCAGGGCCTTGGAATAGGTTTCCAGGTCCGGCGGGTCCAAGGTCTCGTAACCCGGATAGTCGACGAACGACAGGGTGCCGTGGGCGCGCAATGCGGCCTGGATGGAGTCGATCAGCAGCAGGCTGCCGTGTTCGCGGGTGAGTTCGCGGGCTAGCTTGTAGAAACTGGCCGGTACCGCGCGGCCCGGGTCGCCTTCGCCCATCACCGGCTCCAGGAACACCGCCTCGATGAACCACTGGTTGGCCTGGGCATCGGCGAAGACCTTGCGCAGTGCCGCCTCGTCATACGGGGCGATGGTGATGACACTGGTCTCGCCACGGTAGCTGGCCAGGTGCTGGTCATAGGCCTTACGGCTGGAGTCCGAATACAGCGCCGGACGGTCGGTGCGGCCATGGAAGCTGCCCTTGATCACCACGCGCTTGATGGTCGCGCCGGCGTGGCGGGCACCCGGATCGGTTTGCAGCTTGGCGTTGATATCGGCGATACGGGCGGCCAGGCCTACCGCTTCGGAGCCGGAATTGAGGCACATGAAGTGCGAGAACGGACAGCCGCCGCGGCTGTGGCCGATCTCCTTGCGCATGGCCTGCACGAAACGGCGCTGGGACAGGCTCGGGGTCATGATGTTGGCCATCACCTGCGGCTTGGCTGCGGCCGCCATGATGTCGGCCGGGGTATGGCCGAAACCGAGCATGCCGTAGCCGCCGGCGTCGTACAGCACCGCCCCCTTGAGCGAGACCACCCACGGGCCGCAGGCGGCCAGCGCGATATACGGCACTACCGCGTCATCGGCATAGAAGTTGACGAAACCGGCCTGCATCGCCGCGATCTGATCCTTTTCGTCCAGATCCAGCAGATCGGCGGCGTCCTTCTTGATCCGGGCGTATTCGGTGGCGGCGGCATGGATGGCGCCGGTCAGGTCGGGATGGGCAGCGGCCAGGCGTTCGATGCTGGCATCGTCCAGGCCCGAGGTCAGGCGGGTGCCGGCGTGCGCGCGAAGCGGCGCAAGGGGGCCGAGTACGGTCATGCTCATCTCCACAAAGTTTTGTATATACCCATTATCTGGAGATTCTGGACATATGGCAGCTGTGATCTCGACGGTTTTTCGGGTAATTTCGTCGAATCGACGAAACTGGTAGGCAATGTGAATATATCCCCGGCCGATGAGCGGCTGTTGTCCGTGCTGCGCGAGGATGCGCGCGCCTCCACCGCTCAGATCGCCCGCCGGCTGGGCCTTTCACGCACTACCGTGCAAAGCCGTATCGACCGGCTCGAGCAGCAGGGGGTGATCGCCGGCTATACCGTACGCACCCATGAGGATTACGAGCAGGGCCAGGTTCGCGCCCACGTGCTGATTACCGTGTCGCCACGGAAGATGCCGGTAGTGGTCAAGGCGCTGCGCGAACTGCCGGAAGTCCGCACCCTGCATTCGGTCAGCGGCAACCACGACCTGATCGCGATGGTGGTGGTCGGCGGGGTAGGCGAGATGGATGTGGTGACCGACGCCATCGGCGCCATCGACGGGGTGGAACGCACCAACAGCGCCATCATACTGTCCACCAAGTTCGAGCGCTGATCGCGCCGACCGGGCATCGCCCGTTGGCAGGACTACAATAGCCGGCTCCCCGTACGATGTTCCGGCCTTGAAGAAGTCCGATTTCCACTATGACCTGCCCGAGGCGCTGATCGCCCAGGCTCCCCTGGCCGAGCGTTCGGCCAGCCGTCTGTTGCTGGTGCCGCCGGTGCCCGGCGCCTTCGACGACCGCCATGTGCGGGATCTGCCGCAGCTGTTGCAGCCCGGCGATCTGCTGGTGTTCAACGACACCCGGGTGATCCCGGCGCGCCTGTTCGGGCAGAAGGCCACCGGAGGCCGGGTCGAGATCCTGATCGAGCGGCTGCTTGGCAAGCAGCAGGCCCGCGCCCAGATCGGTGCCAGCAAGTCGCCCAAGCCGGGCAGCCGCATCCAGCTCGATGCCGGCGGCGAGGCCGAGGTGCTCGGGCGCGATGGCGAGTTCTATGTGCTGCGCTTCGAGATTCCCGAGCCGCTGGAATCCTGGCTGGTGCATGCAGGGCGCCTGCCGTTGCCGCCGTATATCCAGCGCGAGCCCGGTGTGGATGACCGCGAGCGCTACCAGACCGTGTTCGCCCGGCAGGTGGGGGCCGTGGCCGCACCCACCGCCGGCCTGCACTTCGATGAGCCTTTGCTGGCGCAGTTGCGCGAGCGCGGGGTGCAGTTCGGCCATGTCACCCTGCACGTGGGCGCCGGCACCTTCCAACCGGTGCGGGTGGATGACCTGAGCCACCATGTGATGCACCGGGAGTGGCTGAATGTCGGCGCCGAGCTGGTGGAGCAGGTGCGCCGCACCCGCGCCGCCGGCGGCCGGGTGATCGGGGTCGGCACCACGGTGGTGCGCGCGCTGGAAAGCGCGATGCGGGACGGCGAGCTGTATCCGTTCGCCGGCGAAACCCAGATCTTCATCACCCCGGGTTACCGCATCCGCAGCGTCGATGCGATGGTCACCAATTTCCACCTGCCGGAAAGCACGCTGCTGATGATGATCAGCGCCTTTGCCGGCAGGGAGCGGGTGTTCGAGGCCTACGCCCATGCCATCGCGCAGCAGTACCGCTTCTTCAGCTATGGCGATGCGATGCTGCTGTTCCCGGCTGCGTACGACGACGCCTGATCCGCCGGGCCCTGCGCCGCGGCGCCCAATCCGCGACAATGCCCGCACGACCGACAGATAGATTCCATGTCCAGATTGCAGTTCAAACTCCAGACCTCCGATGGCCGTGCCCGCCGTGGCCAGCTGTCCTTCCCGCGTGGCACCGTTGAAACGCCGGCGTTCATGCCGGTGGGCACCTATGGCTCGGTCAAGGGCATCCTGCCCGAGCAGGTGCGGGCGCTCGGCGCCGAGATCATCCTCGGCAACACCTTCCATCTGTACCTGCGTCCGGGGCTGGAGGTGATCGCCGATCACGGCGGCCTGCACGGATTCTGCCAGTGGAGCGGGCCGATCCTGACCGACTCGGGCGGATTCCAGGTGTTTTCGCTGGCCCATCGCCGCAAGATCACCGAAGAGGGCGTGACCTTCGCCTCGCCGACCGATGGCGCGCGCGTGTTCCTAGGGCCGGAGGAGAGCATGAAGATCCAGAAGGTGCTCGATTCGGACGTGGTCATGATCTTCGACGAGTGCACGCCGTACCCGGCCACCGAGGAGGTGGCGCGCAAGTCGATGGAGCTGAGCCTGCGCTGGGCCCAGCGCAGCCGCAACGCGCACGACGCGCTGGGCAAGGATGCGGCGCTGTTCGGCATCGTCCAGGGTGGGGTGCATACCGATCTGCGCAGCCGCTCGGCCGAGGGCCTGCAGCAGATCGGCTTCGACGGCTATGCCATCGGTGGCCTGGCGGTGGGCGAGCCCGAGCACGAGCGCAATGCGATGCTCGACCACATGCATCCGATCCTGCCGGCCGATCGTCCGCGCTACCTGATGGGGGTCGGCCGCCCGGAAGACCTGGTCGAAGGCGTGGCCCGTGGCGTGGACATGTTCGATTGCGTGATGCCCACCCGCAACGCCCGCAACGGCCACTATTTCACCTCGTTCGGCACGGTCCGCATCCGTAACGCCCGCTACGAGCGCGACATGGACGTGATCGAACCCGGCTGCGGCTGCCATGCCTGCACCAGCGGTTATACCCGTTCCTACCTGCGCCACCTGGACCGCTGCAACGAGATGCTGGCGCCGATGCTGGGCACGATCCACAACCTGTTCTATTACGAAAAACTCATGGCCGACATGCGTGCGGCGATCGAGGCGGGAACCTTTATGGCGTTCCGCGAGTCTTTCTATGCAGCCCGTGGCCTCGCCGTCCCGGCGCTGTCGGGGGAGTAGCGGTAGCGCAAGCGGGCCCGGGACGGGGTTCCGGGCTCGTGGCATACTTCACTGCTGACCCAGTTTCGTGGTGGCGCCACCGGTTTCACCGCCGGGCCACGCCACCCAACACCAAGGACCAATACATGAATCTGATGGCTATCCTACTCCCCGTCGCCCAGGCCGCTCCGGCCGCCCCGGGCATGGGCACGTTCCTGCTGCCGATCGCCCTGATCGCGGTGATGTACTTCCTGATGATCCGCCCGCAGATGAAACGCCAGAAAGAACACAAGGCGATGCTGGAAAAAATCAGCAAGGGTGATGAAGTGCTGACCTCTGGCGGCATTGCCGGCGTGGTCACCGACATCGGCGACAACTTCGTCACCATCGAAGTGGCCGACAACGTCCGCATCCGCGTGCAGAAGGCCGCTATCGGCAACGTCCTGCCCAAGGGCACGCTTAAGTCCGCGGCCTGAGGCTGATCCCTTTTCGTCACGTCGCGACGCCGGGAAGGCGTCGCGCAGGATCCTGCAATGCTTGAATTTCCACGCTGGAAGTACTTCCTGATTCTGATCGTTCTGGCTGTCAGCACGCTGTACGCGTTGCCGAACATCTACCAGAAGGATCCCTCCGTCCAGATCACCGCCAATCGGGGTGGACAGATCGACGACACCCTCAAGGGTCGTGTCACTGCCGCGCTGGAAGAGGCAGGCGTGCAGGCCAAATCGGTGGAGGAGGAGGGCGAGAACAACCTGATCGTCCGCCTGCCTTCATTGGAAGCACAATCGCGTGCCAACGAGGTGCTGCGTGACACCGCCGGTGACAACTACACCGTCGCGTTGAACCTGGCCTCGACCGTGCCGGACTGGCTGGCCAACCTTGGCGGTAAGCCGATGGTGCTGGGTCTGGACCTGGTCGGCGGCGTGCACTTCGCGCTGCAGGTGGATCAGCAGGCGGCGGTGGACAAGCGGTTCGAGGCGTTCGCAGAAGATGTGCGCACCACGCTGCGTGACAGCCGCATCACCTACCGCTCGGTCGAGCGGCGCGGTGAAAACAGCATCCAGGTGGTGCTGGCCAACGCCGCCGATGCGGACAAGGCGCGTGCGGCACTGGCCAAGTCGCAGCCGACCTTCACCTACGCGGTCAGCGGTGATCGCATCGCCGTTAACGTGCCGCAGAGCGAAATGGCCCAGATCACCTCCGGCGCCATCGAGCAGAACCTGACCACGCTGCGCAACCGCGTCAACGAGCTGGGCGTGGCCGAACCGATCATCCAGCGCCAGGGCGAAGACCGCATCGTGGTCGAGCTGCCTGGTGTGCAGGACACCGCCGAGGCCAAGCGCATGATCGGCGCCACCGCGACGCTGGAATACCGCGCGGTTGTGGACGGCAATGCGCAGGACGCTGTCACCACAGGCCGGATTCCGCCGGAAGCCAAGCTCTATCGCGACCGTGGCGGCAACCCGGTGCTGTTGAACAAGCGCACCATCGTCACCGGCGACCAGATGGTCAAGGCCGACGTGGCGACCGACCAGAACGGCCTGCCGGCAGTGAGCGTGACGCTGAACAGTGTCGGTGGCCAACGCATGTTCGACTTCACCAGTGCCAACGTCGGCAAGCCGATGGCCGTGGTGTACACCGAGCGGATTCCGCAAGTGACCCTGGTCAATGGCGAGGAGCAGCGCAGCTTCCGGGTCAAGGAAGAGGTGATCTCGGTGGCAAACGTCAATGGCGTGTTCGGCAAGAATTTCCAGACCACCGGTTTGGAGAAGGCCGAGGCCGACAACCTGGCCAAGCTGCTGCGCGCCGGCTCGCTGGCTGCGCCGATGGACTTCGTCGAGGAATACGTGATCGGCCCGAGCCTGGGTGCGGAGAACGTGGCCAGCGGCGTCAAGGCCGTGGTCTTCTCCTTCATGTTCACCTTGGTGTTCTTCTCCATCTACTACCGCATGTTCGGCTTGATCACCTCGGTAGCGCTGCTGTTCAACCTGCTGATCGTGGTCGCGGTGATGTCGATGTTCGGCGCCACCATGACGCTGCCCGGTTTTGCCGGTCTGGCGCTGTCGGTGGGTCTGTCGGTCGATGCGAACGTGCTGATCAACGAGCGAATCCGTGAGGAGTTGCGACTGGGCATGCCGGCCAAGGCCGCCATCGCTGCCGGTTACGAGAAGGCCTCGGGCACCATCCTCGACGCCAACCTGACCGGACTGATCGTCGGTGTGGCCCTGTACGCGTTCGGTACCGGCCCGCTGAAGGGCTTCGCGCTGACCATGATCATCGGTATTTTCGCCTCGATGTTTACCGCCATCACGGTGTCGCGCGCATTGGCGGTGCTGATCTACGGACGCCGCAAGAAGCTGCAGTCCGTGGCTATCTGATCGGGAAGAGACCCTCAAATGAAACTGTTTCCACTTCATATCATCCCGAACGACACCAATATCGACTTCATGCGTCATCGCAAGCCCGTGCTTGCGTTGATGGTGGTGTTGCTGCTGGTTTCCTTTGCCGTCATCGGCTTCAAGGGATTCAACTACGCGCTGGAGTTCACCGGCGGTACCGTGGTGCGCACGCATTTCGAGAATTCGATCAACGTCGATCAGGTCCGCGAAAAGCTGGCCAACGCCGGAATCGAAAACGCCCAGGTGCAGAGCGTGGGCAGCGGCAACGATGTGATGATCCGTCTGCCCCCGGATGGTGAGCACAACAACGCCGCTGATGCCGCGCAGAAGGTGGCCCAGCGTGTCCAGGCGGCCATCACCACGGCCGGCAATCCGGCCACGGTCCAGCCGGGCGAGTTCGTCGGTCCGCAGGTGGGCAAGGACCTGGCGATGAACGGTATCTACGCGACGCTGTTCATGGTGATCGGCTTCCTGATCTACATCGCCGCGCGCTTTGAATGGAAGTTCGCGATGGTGGCCAGCATCACCGCGTTCTTCGATCTGATCCTGACGATCGCCTACATGTCGCTGATGGGCCGCGAGTTCGATCTCACGGTGCTGGCCGGCATGCTGTCGGTGATGGGTTTTGCCATCAACGACATCATCGTGGTGTTCGACCGCGTACGTGAAAACTTCCGCAGCCTGCGTGTGGAGCCGCTGGAAGTGCTCAACCGCTCGATCAACCAGACCCTGTCGCGCACGATCATCACCGCGGTGATGTTCTTCCTGTCGGCGCTGGCGCTGTATATCTACGGCGGCGAGTCGATGGAAGGCCTGGCCGAGACGCACATGGCCGGTGCGGTGATCGTGGTGGTGTCCTCGATCATCGTGGCGGTGCCGCTGTTGAGCATCGGTCCGTTCAAGGTCAGCAAGCAGGATCTGCTGCCCAAGGCCAAGGACGAGGAAGAGCTGGCACGTCGTCCTTGATTGACCGCTACGGTTGTCTGGAAAAGCCGCGCGTCCGCGCGGCTTTTCTTTTTGCGTCATGCCCGTGCTCAAGCCGCTTTTCCATGCGGTGGCGTCGGTTGTGTTCACTGCGGCCGCGCACTACGATCCTCCCGGTTCAGTGCCCGCCTGCTGAATCCGCTGCCTTTCGACCATGTTGTGGAAGGGCCGGTTTCGCAGCCGAGGGCTGTTTTTCTGCTTACCCAATCGAGGTTTTCATGGTCATCAAACCGCGTGTGCGCGGCTTCATCTGCGTCACCACCCATCCGACTGGTTGCGATGCGGCGGTCAAGGAGCAGATCGAGTACATCAAGGCGCAGCCCAAGCTGGCCCACGGTCCGAAGAAGGTGCTGGTGATCGGTGCCTCGACTGGATACGGGCTGGCGGCGCGTATCAAGGCGGCCTTCGGCAGCGATGCGGCGACGCTGGGCGTGTTCTTCGAGCGTGCCGGCACGGAGAGCAAGCCCGGCACGGCGGGCTGGTACAACTCGGCCGCATTCGAGAAGTACGCGCACCAGGCTGGCCTGTATGCACGCAGCGTCAATGGCGATGCGTTCTCCGACGAGGTCAAGGCCAAGGTCATCGAGATCATCAAGGCCGATCTGGGCCAGGTGGATCAGGTGGTCTACAGCCTGGCATCGCCGCGCCGCAAGCACCCGAAGACCGGCGAGGTGATCAGCTCCACGCTCAAGCCGATCGGCGAGCCGATCACGCTGAAGGGGCTGGATACCGACAAGGAAGTGCTGACCGAAACCACGCTGCAGCCGGCCACCGCCGAGGAGATCGCCGGGACCGTGCAGGTGATGGGCGGCGAAGACTGGCAGATGTGGATCGATGCGCTGCTGGAAGCCGGTGTGCTGGCGCCGGGCGCCACCACCACCGCCTTCACCTATGTCGGCGAAGAGATCACCCAGGCCATCTATTGGAACGGTTCGATCGGTGCGGCCAAGAAGGATCTGGATGCCAAGGTAAAGGACATCCGCGGCAAGCTGCAGGGTATTGGCGGCGATGCGCGCGTGTCGGTACTCAAGGCGGTGGTGACCCAGGCCAGCTCGGCGATCCCGACCATGCCGCTGTACCTGTCGCTGCTGTTCAAGGTGATGAAGGAAGAAGGGACCCATGAAGGCTGCATCGAGCAGCTCGATACCCTGTACGACATCCTCTACAACGGTCCGCAGGGCGGTGCCAACGCCGCAGATCACATCCGCCCGCAGCTGGTGGACGGCAAGGGCCGCACCGTGGAGCTGGTCGATGGCGAAGGCCGCCTGCGCGCCGACTACAAGGAAATGGCGCCGGAAGTGCAGGGCAAGGTGCTGGCGCTGTGGCCGCAGGTGACCAACGAGAACCTGTATGAGATCAGCGACCTGGCCGGCTACAAGACCGACTTCCTGCGCCTGTTCGGATTCGGCATCGAAGGCGTGGATTACGACGCCGACGTGAATCCGGACGTGGTGATTCCGGGGCTGGTCGAAGTCTGATTGAACAGCTGGCGTCGAAAGGAAAAAGCCGCGCAGTGCGCGGCTTTTTTTGTGGGCTCCTTGCCGGACTCAGTTGAACTCGAAGTCCATCTGCGCGCCGGCGGGGCCGACGAAGTCGCCCTGCACATAGTCCAGGCCGGCACTGAACAACAGACTCATCGTGGCCGCGTCGGAAATGAACTCGGCGATGGTGAGGATGTTGGCCGATTGCGCCTTGCTGGTGATTTCCTGGGTCTTCGGCAACTGTTCCTTGGACTGTACCGGGTCTGCGGTGAAGTCCGCGTCCAGTTTGAGGAACGCCGGCTGGAAGTGGGCCAGCAGCTGGAACGAATCGAGCCCCGAGCCGAACTGCTCCAGGCCCACCTTGCAGCCCAATGCCGAGACATCGGCCAGGAACTGCTGGGCGTTGCGCAGGTGGGTGAACACCTTCGCTTCTGGAATCTGCAACCACAGCTGCTCGCCACTGACACCTTCGGCCTGGAGGGCGTCGCGGATCGTTGCGATCAGCTGCGGGTCGCTGAACGATTCGGGCGTGATGCGTACCATCAGATGGGTGCGATGACCGGCGCGCTTCCGCTCGCCCAGTGCCCGGATCGCCTGGCTGACCACCCACCGGTTGATCGGTGCCATCAGCTCGTGCTCCTGCGCGATCGGCAGGAAGGTGATGGGGCTGACCAGTTCGCCGTTGTTCTCCAGCTGCAGCGAGGTGTCGTACAGCTGGATCGGTTCGCCGAGCAGATTCAGCACCGGCCGGTAACGCAGCTGGAAGCCATCGCCGGCCAGCGCATCGCGCATGCGCTGTACCCAGCGCTGGATGCGCTCTTCCTCAACCCGGTCCATCGCGCCGGGGTCGAATACCTTGACGGTATTGCCGCCCAGCTCGATGGCGGCGCGGGTGCAGTCGGTGGCGCGGGCCAGAACCTGACCGACGCTGGCGATCTTCTCGCCGACCTGCACGCCGCCAACGCTGACCGACACCGTGGCCGAGCGCTCGCCGATGCTGAATACATGCGAGGCGAAAGCATCGCGCACCCGCTCGGCGACGCGGGTGGTGTTGGCATAGTCGCCCGGGGTCAGCAGCGCGAAGTTGTGCTCGCCAAAGCGGGCCAACTGGGCGTCCTGGCCCGCCACGTCCGCGAGATTCTGGCCGAGTGCGGCAATCAGCGCGTCGGCCGAATCCAGGCCGATGTCTGGCAGCAGCCGCGCGTAGTGATCCGGCTCGATCAGCAGGAATCCGTACTGGCCATCGCTGCGGCTGACCTGCGCCACCGCGTTTTCCAGATGCACCATGAAGGTGGGGCGGTTGAGCAGCCCGGTGACCTGGTCACGCTGGCGCAGCGCCTCCACTTCACGGGCCAGTTCGGGATCGAATTCCTCGCGGCGGCGGAATACCACCTGGAAGCAGCTCTCGCCCTCGTAGGTGGCCGGACTGAATTCCATGGTCGCCGGGAATGTTTCCCCGTCCTGGTTGCGGGCGTGGATCTCGTACTGTGGCGGTGGGGGCTCGCCCTTGCTCAGCGACTTGAGCAGCTGCTTGAAGTCCTCCACATGCTGCGGCGCGACCATGTCCAGCAGCGAAATGCCCTCGACATCGTCGAAGGTCTCGTAACCGAACATATCCAGATAGGCGTCATTGGCACGGATGTGCATGCCTTCATGGATGTAGGCGATCGGATCGCGCGAGGAGGAGATCAGTGCATCGCAGCGGCGCTCGGTCTCGCGCATCTGCGCTTCGATCCGGCGCAGTCCGCGGCGGGCCTGAAGGTCGGTCCATTCGTTGCCGATCACCGAGAGCAGGTGCTCCGGGCGCTGGCGCAGGGCAATGGCACGGATGCCGTTGGCGACCGCCTCGACCAGCACGTTCTCCTCGATCCGGTCGGCCAGCAGGATCATCGGAATGTCCTTGCCGCTGGCCGCGATCTGCTGGGTGAGCAGCAGCTGCGGGATGTTGTGCGAGGGGGCGGCCAGCACCAGGTCGATCGGCTGGCTGCCCAATGCCTGCGAAAGCTCTTCCGGATTCTGTGGCCGGGAAGGGCGCACGGCGATGCCGCTGTTGCGCAAAGTGCTGACGATCGCTTCGGCATTCTCGGCGCTGTCATCGACGATCAACAGGCGCAAGGTGATGTCTTTGCTGTTCTGCATTCAGTACTCCCCTCAGACCGGGTTTAATACACGATGGGTGGCATGGCGTCTATGCGCGGAACGCTTGCCTGTGACGCAATTCCGCCGGGCTGGCATTCACACCGCATTGCCGGCCGCCGCGCCCGACGCCCAGGCCCACTGGAAGTTGTAGCCGCCCAGCCAGCCGGTCACATCCAGCACCTCGCCAATGAAGTGCAGGCCCGGAACCAGTTGCGACTCCATCGTGGACGAGGAAACCTTCCGGGTATCCACGCCACCGAGCGTGACTTCGGCGGTGCGGTAGCCTTCGGTGCCACTGGCCACCAGCGGGAAATCGGCGAGCAGGGCGGCGGTGGCCTTGATCTCGCGCTCGTCCAGCTGCCGTACCGGTTTGTCGGCAAGCCAGTGCTCGCACAGGCGCAGTGACAGCCGGCGCGGGATCACCTCCGACAGCACGGTGCGCAGTTCAGCGGCGCCGCGCTCGCGCTTCATCTCGCGCAGCCACTGTTCGGCATCGCGGTCCGGCAGCAGATCCAGGCGCAGGTCATCGCCCGGTTGCCAGAACGAGGAGATCTGCAGGATCGCCGGACCACTCACGCCGCGATGGGTCAGCAGCATGAAGTTGCGGAAGCGCTGCCCGTTGCAGCGCGCCTCGATCGGCAGCCCCACGCCGCTGAGCTCGGCAAAGCGCTCCTGGTGCCTGCCGCTGAGCGTGAGCGGCACCAGGCCGGCGCGCGTGGGCAGCACTTCGTGGCCGAAACGCCGCGCGACCTCGTAGCCGAAGCCGCTGGCGCCCATGCTGGGAATCGACAGGCCGCCGGTGGCGATCACCACCGAGGCGCAGTGGAACAGTCCCTGGGCGGTCTGCACGCGAAAGCCATCGCTGCCGCGTTCAATGTCCTGCACGCCGCAGTCGGTACGGATCTGCACGCCGGCCGCGTCGCATTCGTCCAGCAGCATCCTGACGATCTGCTTGGAGGAAATGTCGCAGAACAGCTGGCCCAGCTCCTTCTCGTGGTAGGCGATGCGGTGTCGCTCGACCATTTCGATGAAATCGGCCGGGGTGTAGCGGGCCAGTGCGGATTTGCAGAAATGTGGATTGGCCGACAGGAAGTTGCCGGCGGTGGTGCCGGTATTGGTGAAGTTGCAGCGTCCGCCCCCGGACATCAGGATCTTCTTGCCAACCTTGTTGGCATGGTCGATCACCTGCACCCGTCGGCCGCGTTGACCCGCGGTGAGGGCGCACATCAAGCCCGCAGCGCCCGCGCCGATCACCAAGACGTCGCAGCGGATGGTGTTCATCGCCACGCCGATCTCACTCTGCCGGGCGCTTGCGCCAGACCGGGATCACATCCAGCTGTGTCTGGTCGTTGAGCAGCTGTACTTCACCATCCTGGATCAGCACGTTCCAGCGCATGGCCCGTTGGATCTGCTGTCCCCACTGCTCGACGAACCCGGCCGGCAAATCCAGTACGGAAAGGTTGTCGAAACGCACCAGGTGCTTGCCCTGCTTCTGCCACCAGATGTCGGAGGCATGGCCGCCGTAGTTGACCACCTGCACGCGGCCGCTGCGGTTGCAGGCCTTGCGGATGCGCGATTCGTCCGGATGGCCCAGGTCGATCCACTGTTCGATGGCGCCGGTGTAATCGAGCTGCCACAGGTCCGGCTCGTCCTCGGTGCTCAGGCCCTTGCCGAATTCCAGCCGGTCCTGGGCGTTCAGGGCGAAGGCGAGCAGGCGCACCATCAGGCGCTCGTCGGTTTCGGACGGATGCTGGGCCAGGGTCAGGTTGTGGGTCGCGTAGTAGCCGCGATCCATGTCGCTGATCTGCAGCTCGGCCTTGCGGATGGTGGCGGTGAGGGCCATGGGAATACCGGGAAAGAAGACCGGCCATGATAATGCCTCGCCCCCTTCCCGACCTGTACGCCTGTGCCTGATCCCGATCTGCCCAGCCGCCTGCAACTGGCGCCCGGTTCCTGGGCCTGCCTGCTGGACGGGTTGTGCGCGCGATTCCCGCAGGTTTCCCGCGCGCAGTGGCTGGACCGGTTTGCACGGGGCAGGGTGCTGAGCGCCGGTGGCGTGCCGTTGATGCCGCAGCAGCCGTGGCGGGCGGGGCTGGAAATCCAGTATTTCCGCGAAGTGTCCGAAGAGCCCAGGATTCCGTTCGTCGAGCAGGTGCTGTATCAGGACGAGGATCTGCTGGTCGCTGACAAGCCGCATTTCCTGCCGGTCATGCCAGCCGGTCAGTATGTCCGTGAAACGTTGCTGACCCGGCTGGTCGCGGCAACCGGCAACCGTGATCTTGTGCCACTGCACCGGATCGATCGCGGAACGGCCGGGTTGGTGCTGTTTTCCTGCAACCGGCGCAGCCGCGCGGCCTATCAGCGGCTGTTCCGTGATCGCCGTATCGACAAAGGCTACGAGGCGCGGGCGCTGGCACTGCCTCAGGCGTGGTTTCCATTGGAGCGCGCCAGCCGTATCGAGCGTGGTGAGCCGTTCTTTCGCATGGCCGAGTGCGCGGGCGAGCCGAATTCGCTGAGCCGGATCTCCGTGATTGAGCGCACAGGAGCCGTCTGGCGCTATGCCCTTGAGCCGGTCACCGGTCGCAAGCACCAGCTGCGCGTGCATATGGCCGCGCTGGGGGCACCGATTCTGGGAGATGACATCTACCCGCAGCTGGTCGAGCGGGCCGTTGATGACTACCGCGCGCCGTTGCAGCTGCTGGCGCGGTGTCTGGCGTTTGTGGATCCACTCAGTGGCAGGCGTCGCGAATTTTGCAGTGAGCGCACGCTGGGCTGATCGGCGGTGGCCGGGCGTCCGGTCGCCTGGATCATTGGTGGGCTCCGAATGGCGGCGTTGGACGTATTGGGTGACTTCACCGGACGCTCCGAGGTCGTGATCTCACGCAGTCTGGCTATAATTTTTCGCGTTGCAGACGCAGGGAAGTGCGTTTTTTGCGGGTAAGTTTATGAATTCATTCGGTATATTTTGGGGCCTGAATCCATCGGATTACCTGAATACGGTTTTTGTCGCTTTTTGGCGAAAAGCCGCGTATCGTTTGCCCCACTGTGCTTGCAAGGGTCACCGTGAATCGTGGCCTGATGCAGTTGATCTACAACGATCCGCTCATCGATCCGCTTTACCAAACGCCTGCAACTCAGTCTCGGCCCCGATACCCGGTGGCTGCGATTATTTCAACTTATGTTTCAGGAGTTAGTATATGTCTGATCGTCAGACCGGCACCGTCAAGTGGTTCAACGACGCCAAGGGCTTCGGCTTCATCACCCCGGAAAGCGGCCCGGACCTGTTCGTGCATTTCCGCGCCATCCAGGGCAACGGCTTCAAGTCGCTGCAGGAAGGCCAGAAGGTGACTTTCGTCGCCGTGCAGGGCCAGAAGGGTATGCAGGCTGACCAGGTGCAGGCCGTCTAATTCAGACGCCAGCCACCGCAAGGTAGCCAAAAACGCCGGAAGCGCAAGCTTCCGGCGTTTTCTTTTGTCTGCGTGTTGGCCGTAACACCCACGCTGCGCTTGGCTCGTTAGCATGCGGCTTTGAATCTGCGGAATGGCTGATGATCACGGTCCATCATCTGGAGAATTCGCGTTCGCTGCGCGTGCTGTGGATGCTTGAAGAGCTGGGGCTGCCGTACGAACTGCTGCGCTATGCGCGCGATCCGCAGACATGGTTGGCGCCGCAGGCGTTGTGGGATGTCCATCCGTTGGGCAAGTCGCCGGTTCTGCAGGACGATGCGCTGATCCTGGCCGAGTCCGGCGCGATTCTGGAATATCTGGCTGATCGTTACGACGCGGACAGGCAGCTGTCACCGGCCCCTTTTCCCGCGCAGGCGCCGGAGCGGCTGCGTTATCGCTACTGGTTGCATTACGCCGAGGGTTCGGCGATGCCGCCGTTGCTGATGAGCCTGGTGTTCGCCCGCCTGCGCAAAGCACCGATGCCGTTTTTCGCCCGACCGGTTGCGCGTGCCATCGCCGCCCGGGTGATGAAGACGTATGTTGGCCCGCAGCTCAAGTTGCATCTGGATTGGATGGAGCGGGAGCTGGGGCAATCCAGCTGGTTTGCCGGAGAGCGGTTCACCGCCGCCGATATCCAGATGAGCTTTCCGATCCAGGCTGCGGCCTCGCGTAGTGGAGGATTGCAGGCCTATCCGCGATTGCAGGATTTTCTGGCCCGCATCGCACAGCGTCCGGCCTACCGGCGGGCGGCGGAGCGTGGCGGCAGGCTGGATCTGGCCGCTGGCCGCCGCTGAGGTTGCAGCCAGCGGGTGGCGCCCCCATCTGCAGACGATGAGCACCCACTCCCTGCACTTTGACAACCGCTTCCTGCGCGAGCTTCCCGGCGACAGTGAGGCCGGATCGCGCCGCCGCGAAGTACAGGGAGCGGCCTGGTCGCAAGTCATGCCGACCCCGGTCGCCGCGCCGCAGTTGCTGGCGTGTTCGGCCGAGGTGTTGGCATTGCTTGGCTTTGATACGGCCGAGGTCGGCAGCCAGGCGTTCGCCGAGGTGTTTGCCGGCAACGCACTGTATGAGGGCATGCAGCCTTGGGCGGCGAACTATGGCGGGCACCAGTTCGGCAACTGGGCCGGCCAGCTGGGCGACGGGCGGGCGATTTCGCTGGGCGAGCTGGTGGCCGATGGACGGCGCTGGGAGCTGCAGCTCAAGGGCGCCGGAGCGACGCCGTATTCGCGCGGCGCCGATGGTCGTGCGGTGCTGCGCTCCTCGGTCCGCGAGTTCCTGTGCTCGGAGGCCATGCATCATCTGGGTGTGCCGACCACCCGGGCGTTGAGCCTGGTGGCGACCGGCGAGCCGGTGGTGCGCGACATGTTCTACGACGGTCATCCGCGCCCTGAGCCGGGGGCGGTGGTCTGCCGGGTGGCGCCGTCGTTCGTCCGTTTCGGGACGTTCGAGCTGCCGGCCTCGCGTGGCGATACGGCATTGCTGCGGCAATTGGCCGATTTCTGCATTGCCCGTGATTTTCCCGAGCTGGGCGGCACCGGTCAGCCGCGTTACGCGGATTGGTTCATGCAGGTGTGCACGCGCACCGCGGTGATGGTCGCGCACTGGCTGCGGGTCGGCTTCGTGCACGGGGTGATGAACACCGACAACATGTCCATTCTTGGTCTGACTCTGGACTACGGCCCTTACGGCTGGGTGGAGGACTACGACCCTGACTGGACGCCCAATACCACCGATGCGCAGGGCCGTCGCTACCGTTTCGGCACGCAGATGCAGGTGGCGTACTGGAATCTGGTGCGGCTGGCGCAGGCGCTGGGGCCACTGTTTGATGAGGTGGCGCCGTTGCAGGCGGGGCTGGATGCCTTCGGTGAGCGTTATGCGGCCGAAGAGCGGGCGCATCTGGTCGCCAAGCTGGGGCTGGGGGAGTTCCGCGATGGCGACGAGCTGCTGATGGCGCAGTTCCGCCAGTTGCTGCATGCCGGGCAGATGGACATGACGCTGGCGTTCCGGGCGCTGGCGGAGGTGGATCCGGCCGCCCCTGCGCTGGCGCCGCTGGAGGAGGCGTTCTATTCGTCCCAGGCGCGCGCGCATGTGCTGCCCGCATTGGAGGACTGGCTGCGCCGGCATGGCCAGCGGGTGCTGGCCGGCGGCCCGCCGATGGCCGAGCGTCGCCGCCTGATGCAGTCGGCCAATCCGCGCTATGTGCTGCGCAACTGGCTGGCGCAGGAGGCCATCGACCTTGCCGAACAGGGCGATCTGGCCGGTATCACGGAGCTGCTGGAAGTGATGCGGCATCCTTATGACGAGCAGCCCGGTCGCGAGGCCTATGCCCGCCGGCGCCCGGAATGGGCGCGCGAACGCGCCGGTTGCTCGATGCTCTCCTGCAGTTCCTGAACCCCTTTTCCCTGGATTGTTATGACCTCTGCCTATCCCGAATGGAGTCGCGCGATCCGCGACGTCGCCGATTTCCCCAAGCCGGGCATCCTGTTCAAGGACATCCTCCCGTTGCTGGGTGATGGTGCCTGCTTGCGTGCGGCCGTCCAGGCCATGGCCGCGCCGTGGCGTGACGCCGGTCTGCATGCGGTGCTGGGTGTGGAGGCGCGCGGTTTCATTCTCGGCACCGCGCTGGCCCTGGAGCTTGGGGTGGGCTTTGTGCCGGTGCGCAAGCCCGGCAAGCTGCCGGGTGCGACGTTGAAGCAGGAATACGCGCTGGAATACGGCACCGATCGCATCGAGGTCAGCGTCGGCGCCACGCCGCCGGGCGCGCGGGTGCTGCTGGTGGACGACGTGCTGGCTACCGGGGGCACCTTGTTTGCCGCCTTGCAGCTGGCGGCCCTGCTCGAGGCCCAGGTTGTCGGTGGCGCGGTACTGGTGGAGCTGGACGGCCTGGGCGGCCGTCAGCGCTGGCCTGACGGTTTGCCGCTGACCGCTACGCTGGTCTACTGAACACCTTGTCCCTGTCTGCGGAGTTCCCGATGCCGACCTTGCGTGAGCTGCTGTCTTGCTTTGACGTAGAAGAAGGGCTGCTGCTCCCCGACAGTTGGCGCCAGGGACGTACCGCCTACGGCGGCATTGTCAGCGCGTTGGGTGTCGCGGCGGCGATGCAACGCCACGCCGGCGCGTTGCCGCCGTTGCGCTCGATGCAGGTGACCTTCATCGGTCCGGCCGCTGGCCTGCTGCGCTTCATGCCGACGGTGCTGCGTGAGGGCAGGTCGGTGGTGAATGTCGGGGTGGATGTGTACGCGGACGAGGACGAGGCCCTGGCGGCACGCTTGTCGCTGGTGTTCGGCCGCGCCCGCGAAAGCGCGATTGCGCATGATTTCGGTGGCGAGCTGCCGGCCCGGGGGCCTGGTGCGTACCGCGATTTGGATATGGCGGCGATGCCGTTCGCGCCAGCGTTTACCCGGAACTTCCAGATGCGTCCTGCCGGAGGCGCCATGCCGGTATCGGGCGCGGAAATTCCGGAGTTGCTGACCTGGGTCCGCCATCGCGATGCCACCGGGGTCGACCCTGCCTTGGCGCTGATTGCGATGGGCGATGCGATGCCGCCGGCCGCGTTCACCGGCTTCACCGTCGCCGCGCCGATCAGCTCGATCACCTGGAATGCCGAACTCCTGGATCCGGCGCCACAGGGCGAATGGTTCCTGCTGCGCTCCTTCAGCCAGCACGCGCGCGAGGGTTACTCGTCGCAGGACATGCAGGTCTTGGATGAACAGGGGCGGGTGGTGATGCGTGGCCGGCAGAGTGTGGCGGTGTTTGCCTGATGCGCGCCGCGCGGGTGTCGGGTGGACTGGCGTTGCTGCTGGCGCTGCTTGGCTGGAGTGCGTGGTTCGCCGTCTGCAACAGGTATGAATTCGCTCCGCCGTTGGACCCGCTGGCGTTTGCCTGTGGCTGGCTGCTCAGCGCGATACTGGCAGGGCGTGTGCTGCGCCGCGTCGCCTGGCCGTTATTTGCGCAGGCCAGTTGCATCGGTATGTACCTGCTGCTGATCCACCGCGGCATGGGCGAGGGGGCGGCGCAGGTGCTGTTTCTGGCGGCCAGCGTGGCGGTCGTTGCGGCGGCGTTTCGGACGACGACTCGCGTGTCCGATGCCTGAAGCAGGTTCGGCACCTGTGCTGGACGTCGCCAGCGGTCAGTGCGCTCGATACAAATGCCGGCAACATCGGGCCGATGCCTTGACGGCCAATACCCCTGCCGGGTGCGGCGGCGCCAAGGGTGGGCGAATCTGCTGCAAACCGTACACACCACATGCCACGGAAATTCCGTGGCATGTGTATCACCCGGCAATGCTGGAAGAGCGGGTGTCGGGCCGGGAACAGACGTGCGCGCCCGGACGCCCCGGTGCCTGTTTACATCTTGCGTACGCGGAAACGCTTGCCTTTGATCTTGCCGGCTTCCAGCCGCGCTACGGCGTTGTTGGCCTGCTCGCGGGTGATGGCGACGTAGGATCGTGTGGCGAAAATGTCGATCTTTCCGATCGCCCTGGCTGACAGCCCGGCCTCCCCGGTCAGCGCACCCAGGATGTCACCGGCGCGCAGCTTGTCGGTCTTGCCGCCGTCGATGCGCAGCGTGGTCATCGCCGCCTGCGGCAGCTGTGCCGGGCGGGCGGTGGCCAGGGGTGTCTTCTGCCAGTTCAGCGCATTGCCCTGCGCCGTTTCCAGCGCGTCGGCGCGGCTGCGCTCGCGGCCGGTGACCAGGCTTAGCGCAAGCCCGCTGCGACCGGCGCGACCGGTACGGCCGACGCGGTGCTGGTAGGTGTCGATATCGGTCGGCAGCTCGTAGTTGACCACGGCTGCCAGGTCTTCCACGTCCAGTCCGCGGGCGGCCACATCGCTGGCGACGAGTACGTTGCAGCTGCGGTTGGAGAACTGCAGCAGCACTTCGTCGCGGTCACGCTGTTCCATGTCGCCATGCAGCGCGAGCGCGGAGAAGCCGAACTGGCGCAGCGAGTTGGCTACCTCGTCCACGTCCTTGCGGGTGTTGCAGAACACCACCGCCGATTCGGGCGTGTACTTGAGCAGCAGGCCGGCCAGCGCCTTCTGCTTGCTGGACAGCTCGGTTTCGAAGAACAGCTGGTGGATGGACGGCGCCTCGGTCTGGCCGTCGATGGTGACCTCGACCGGCTCGTTGAGCAGCGCCCGGGCCAGCTCGCGGATCGATTCGGGGAACGTGGCCGAGAACAGCAGGCTCTGGCGTTCCTTGTGGGTGCGCCCGGCGATCTCGCGGATCGGCTCCTCGAAGCCCATGTCCAGCATGCGATCGGCCTCATCCAGCACGAAGCAGCGCACCTGGCCCAGGTTCAGCGCGCGCTTGCGGGCCAGCTCCTGGATGCGTCCGGGCGTACCCACCACCACATGCGGGTGATGGACTTCCAGCGAGGCCAGCTGCGGTGCCAGCGGCATCCCGCCGGTCAGCACCAGCAGCTTGAGGTTGGGAATGCCGGTGGCCAGCTTGCGCAGCTGCTTGCCGACCTGGTCGGCCAGTTCGCGGGTCGGGCACAGCACCAGCGCCTGTACCCGCAGGGTGGCCGGATCGAGCCGGTGCAGCAGGCCCAGACCAAAGGCGGCGGTCTTGCCGCTGCCGGTCGGGGCCTGGGCGATCACATCGCGGCCTTCCAGGATCGGCGGCAGGCTCTGCGCCTGTACCGGGGTCATCGTGGTGTAGCCCAGCGCGTCGATGCCGGGTGCGAGTGCCGGGGACAGCGGCAGGGAGGAGAAGTCGGTCATGCCGCATTTTCGCAGATGCCGCATGACCGTGCCTGCCGCCGTGCATTCAGAGCAGGGCACCGATACCCAGGTTGATCGCCATGCCGCCGGCCAGCAGCCAGACAAACAGCAGCGCGGCCAGCAGCATCGGCTTGGCGCCGGCCTGGCGCAGGGCCGAAACGTGGGTGGTCAGGCCCAGCGCGGCCATCGCCATCGCCAGCAGCGCGGTGTCCAGTTCGACCAGCAGGCCGACCAGCGGTGCGGGCAGCAGCTGCAGCGAGTTGAACGCGACCATGCCGACGAAGCCGAAGGCGAACCAGGGGATGGCGATCTTCGAACGCTGCCCCTTGGCGGCGCCCTTGCCACGGGCCAGCAGCGCCGACAGGCCGACCAGGAACGGCGCCAGCATCATCACCCGCACCATCTTGGCGATAACCGCGGCATCGCCAGCCTCGGGGCTGATCGCGCGGCCGGCCGCCACCACCTGCGCCACTTCATGCACGGTGGAGCCGGTGAAGATGCCGAAACCGGTTTCATCCAGCGGCATCCAGCCCGCGCCCAGGCCCCACTGGTAGATCGCCGGGTACAGGAACATCGCCACGGTGCCGAACACCACCACCGTGGCCACCGCCACGGCGACCTGCTCGGCACGGCCTTTGACCACCGGCTCGGCCGCCATCACCGCCGCCGCACCGCAGATCGAGCTGCCGGCGCCGATCAGCAGCGCCTGGTTGCGGTCCATGCCCAGCACTCGGGTACCCAGCCACCAGGCCAGGGCGAAGGTCGAGCACAGCACCAGCGCATCGATCAGTACGCCGGCGGTACCGACCTGGCCGATGTCCTGCAGGGTCAGGCGCAGGCCGTAGAGGATGATGCCGGCGCGCAGCAGGGTGGACTTGGAAAAGCCCACGCCGGTGGCGGCGCGCGGCGCGATGCGCCCGTAGATCGAGTTGCCCAGCACGATGCCGATCACGATGGCCAGGGTCAGGGCGCTGATGCCGTGGCTCTGTATCCACGGCAATGTGCCCAGCCAGATCGACAGCGCGGCCACGGCCGCTGTCAGTACCAGGCCGGGGATACGTGAAGAGGCGGGAGTGTTCATAACGGTCGGTTATCAGGAGATGGCTAATCTTGATCCGATGAAACCAATCCGTAAAACGGATTATATTTGTAATATCGACCTGGTTTTCGGGTAATTCATGCACCTCTCACTGCGCCAGCTGCAGATCTTCACCGCCATCGCCGAGAACGGCACCACCACGGCCGCCGGTGAGAGCATCGGTCTGTCGCAATCCGCCGTGAGCGCCGCCTTGAGTGAGCTGGAGAGCCTGCTGGGGCTGGCATTGTTCGACCGGATCGGCCGCCGGCTGGTGCTCAACGGCCATGGCCGGGCGCTGCTGCCGCAGGCGCATGCCGTGCTGGCCGGGGTGGCCGATATCGAACGGCGCTTCCGCGCCGGGCGTGAAGCCGGAGCGCCGGTACGCTGGCGGCTGGGGGCCAGCACCACGATCGGCAACTACCTCATGCCGGGGCTGATCGCCGATCTGCAGGATGCCAATGAGCAGGCCCATGTCGATCTGAGCATCGGCAACACCCGCGAGGTGGCCGCGGCTGTGCAGCAGCTACAGGTGGACATCGGCCTGATCGAGGGGCCCTGCCATGAGCCGGGGCTGGAGCTGGTGCGCTGGCGTGAGGATGAGCTGGTGATTGTCTACGGCCCGCGGCACCCACAGGCCGCGGAATGGGCGCAGGGGGCCGGGGAGGTCGCGCTGCGCCAGGCCACCTGGCTGATGCGCGAGCCCGGCTCGGGCACCCGGGAGGCCGCCGAGCAGGCCTTGCTGCCCTATCTGCATGGGTTTGCCGACGTGCTGCAGCTGGGCGGGACCGAGGCCATCAAGCAGGGCGCGGTCGCAGGACTGGGGCTTGCCTGCCTGTCGCGGCACACCGTGGCCGACCTGGTCGCGCTGGGCAAGCTGCAGGTGCTGGCTACGCCATTGCCGCCGCTGACCCGCCAGCTGTGGGCGGTACGCCACCCCGGCAAGCGTGTGCCGGACAGCCTGCGCAGGTTGCTGGCCCTGCCGGATGACGTGTTCAGCGACAGCTGACCGCCTGCAACCCCGGCACTGGCCTTACAATACGCGCATGCCTTTGATTACTTTGCAGAACGTCGACTACAGCGTCGGCGGCCCGTTGTTGCTGGAAAAAGTCGAATTGTCGATCGAGCCGGGTGAGCGTATCGCCCTGATCGGCCGCAACGGCGCCGGCAAATCCACATTGATGAAATTGATTGCCGGCGAGATCAAGCCCGACGACGGCGAGGTGCGCGTGCAACAGGGCGTACGCATCACGCGACTGGAGCAGGAAGTGCCGCATGGCGCGGCCGGCAGTGTGTTCGACGTGGTCGCCGATGGCCTGGGTGAGCTGGGACACTGGCTGGCCGAGTTCCACCGCCTGAGCCATGCCGAGGTGTTCGACGGCGACGCCATGGGTGATGTGCAGGCCAAGATCGATGCCGCCGACGGCTGGGGGCTGGACCAGCGCGTGGCCGAAACCCTGACCAAGCTGGATCTGGACGGCGACGCCGAATTCGCGCGGCTGTCCGGAGGCATGAAGCGCCGGGTGTTGCTGGCGCGTGCGCTGGTGTCTTCCCCGGACTTGCTGTTGCTGGACGAGCCGACCAACCACCTGGACATTGAAGCCATCGACTGGCTGGAAATGTTCCTCAAGGGCTGGAGCGGCAGCGTGCTGTTCGTCACCCATGACCGCCGCTTCCTGCGCGCGCTGGCCACCCGCATCGTCGAGATCGACCGCGGCCAGGTCACCAGCTGGCCCGGCGACTGGGCCAACTACGAGCGTCGTCGCGAGGAGCGGCTCAACGCGCAGGCGGCCGAGAACGCCCGCTTCGACAAGCTGCTGGCACAGGAGGAAGTGTGGATCCGCCAGGGCATCAAGGCCCGTCGTACCCGTGATGAAGGCCGCGTGCGGCGGCTGAAGGCGATGCGCAACGAGCGCAGCGTGCGGCGCGAGCTGGGCGGCAACGTCCGCATGGAGGCCGCACAGGCCGAGAACTCCGGCAAGAAGGTGATGGAGGCCAAGGATGTGTCCTTCGCCTTTGGCAGCCGCACCATGGTGCGCGATTTCTCCACGGTGATCCTGCGTGGCGACCGGATCGGCCTGATCGGCCCCAACGGCAGCGGCAAGACCACGCTGCTGAAGCTGCTGCTGGGTGAACTGCAGCCGCAGCAGGGTGAGATCCGCCCGGGTACCAATCTGCAGATCGCCTATTTCGACCAGTATCGCGCCACCTTGCGCGAGGACTGGAGCGCGATCGAGAACGTGGCCGAAGGCACCGATTTCGTCGAGTTCAACGGCAAGCGCAAGCACGTGCATGCCTATCTGCAGGATTTCCTGTTCACCCCGGAACGCGCGCGTGCGCCGATCACCCGCCTGTCCGGGGGCGAGCGCAACCGGCTGCTGCTGGCCAAGTTGTTCGCGCAGCCGTCCAACCTGCTGGTGATGGACGAACCGACCAACGATCTGGACGTGGAAACCCTGGAGCTGCTGGAAGAGCTGCTGGGCGACTACACCGGCACGCTGCTGCTGGTCAGCCACGACCGTGATTTCATCGACAACGTGGTGACTTCCACGATGGTGATGGAAGGCGATGGCGTGATCGGCGAATACGTTGGCGGTTACAGCGACTGGGTGCGCCAGCGTCCGGCACCGCCGCCCAGTGCGATGGCGGTGGCCAAGGCCTCGGCGACCGCGGCACCGGCCGTCGCCGCTGCGCCCGTCGCCGCCGAAACGCCGGCCCCGGCCAAACGCAAGCTCAGCTTCAAGGATGCGCGCGAGCTGGAGCAGCTGCCGGCCAGGATCGAGCAGCTGGAAATGGACGTGGAAGGCCTGACCGGTGCAATGAACGATCCGACGTTCTATACCCGTTCCAGTGCCGAGGTGACCGCACATACGCAGCAGCTGTCCAAGGTGCAGGCCGAGCTGGACGCGGCCTACGCGCGCTGGCAGGAACTGGACAGCTGAGCAGCTTGCCGGGGTTCGCCCCGGCCGCGCATGCTGGCGCCTTCCCTTACAGGCGGGCGCGGCCATGCGCTATGCGGCAACCGGTATTGCACTGATGGTGACGGGCCTGATCGGCTCGGCGCAGGCGGCGGTCAAAGACAGCACGTCGACGGGTTTCACGGTCGAGAACCAGGTGCTGATCCAGGCATCGCCGGCGCAGGTATGGGAGGCGATGACCGCGCAGATCGACCACTGGTGGCCCAAGGACCACAGCTGGTGGGGTGCGGCCTCCACCCTGACGATCGACCCGCGCGCCGGCGGCTGCTTCTGCGAAATCGCCGGCGGCCGGCAGGCGCAGCATCTGCAGGTGGTGTTCGTCGACCCGGACAAGACCCTGCGCATGAGTGGCGGTCTGGGGCCGATGCAGGCCATGGGCCTGCATGGTGTGGCCGAATGGACGCTGCAGGCCGAGGGCGCGGCGACCCGGGTGAGCTGGCGTTACCGTGCCGGCGGCTATACCCCGGATGACCTGGCGAAACTCGCGCCTGTCGTGGATACGGTGCAGGCGCAGCAGCTGGCTGGACTGGCGAGCTGGCTGCAGCAGCCCCGCTGAGCCGGCTCAGTCGGCGGCGGGTTCCGTGGACGCTGCGCCGCCATCGGCCAGTTCCAGAAACGCCCAGAACGGAATGTTGTCCTCGGCCCAGCTGGCCGAGGCTTCGGAGAGCACGTCCAGCAGCGTGTCGAAATCCCCGCTGCCGGCTTGACGCAGGTCCTCGGCATCGTTGAAGAGCAGCGCGTAGCCGTTGCCCGGCAGCCAGGACAGGTCGCGCAACGCATCGGACAGCGCATCCCAGTTGCGGCTCCAGCCGGTCGGGAAGTCCAGTTGCGTGCCGATGCGCATCAGCAGCGTGCGCTTGTCGGTACAGGCTTGCAGATCGATCCGGCATACGCGCAGCCCGGCATCGCGCGCGGCGGCAGCCAATCCGCCCAGATCGCCGTCGCCCACGCCAAACACGCCGGCCTGGCTGGCATCGTCCAGCCCCATGTCGAAACCGCTGTCACTCATGGCGCACTCCGGGGGGCGGGGACTTCAAAACTGCGGAAACTGTCGTAGTGGTCATCGGTGTAATACCAGGCCTCGGGCGGGTCGCCGCCGGTGACGATCCGCCTGGCGCCGCGGTGCTGCAGGCCGGGCGTGTCCACGGTGTATTCGCGGTAATAGCCGCGCGGCCGCTGCGGCAGGCGTTGTTCCCGGTTGCCGAACACGCTGCCGTCCTGCCGGTGTGGATACGGACCGCCACGCTGGATCAGCGCGATGGTGGCGTGCGCCTCGGATGGCAGGAAGGCGGGCAGAGCGTCGCGCGCGCGCGGTGCTTGCGGTTCCCCACGGTCTCCGCCGGTAGCTGTGGCGGGATTGCTCAGCGAAGGGGCGAACTGCGGCGGCGCCGGACGCTGCACTTCGTGCATGCCCCACAGACCGGCGACCAGCAGGGACAGGGCGACGAACAGAAGAACGGGCTTACGCATCGGCGGGGCGGATCAGGTTGCTGCGAAGGGCTTCGATTATCACGTGTGGCGCGGGCTTTTTTTGAACGGAAGCTGCGGCGGCATGCTTTCACCCGGGAATAACAACGGCAGTGCAGGTGTTCCCCATCGATCGGAATGCTGCAACAGGACAAAGCTTCCTTTACACCGGTCTTGGTAAGTTGCCGCTACCTGCCTACCATTGACCTTGCATCTGCATCGCCCGGCATCGCCGGGCACAGACCCCAGGCACATACCCAAGGAGATTCCTGATGGCCTTTACCCTGCCCAAGCTGCCTTACGCCTACGACGCGCTGGAACCGTACATGGATGCGGCCACCGTCGAGATTCACCACTCCAAGCACCACCAGACCTACGTCAACAACCTCAACGCGCTGCTGGAAGGCACCGAGTACGCGGACCTGCCGATCGACGAACTGCTGCGCAAGGTCAAGACCCTTCCGGAAAACCTGCAGCAGGGCGTGCGCAACCAGGGCGGCGGCCACGGCAACCACGCGCTGTTCTGGGACGTGATCGCCCCGAACGCCGGCGGCACCCCGGGCGGCGAGCTGGCCAAGGCGATCGACGAGCAGCTGGGCGGCTTTGCCAAGTTCAAGGAAGATTTCACCAAGGCCGCGCTGACCCAGTTCGGCTCGGGCTGGGCGTGGCTGAGCGTCACCGCGGACAAAAAACTGGTCATCGAGAAGACCGGCAACCAGGAAAGCCCACTGATGGAAGGCCGTACCCCGGTGCTGACCATCGACGTGTGGGAACACGCCTACTACCTGAAGTTCCAGAACCGCCGCGCCGAGTTCATTGAAACCTTCTACAGCCTGATCAACTGGCAGGAAGTGGAGCGTCGTTACGCCGCTGCGATGGCCTGAGGGCGATCGGCGCCGTCGTGATCGACGGCGCGCGCGGAGCAAAACGGCCGGGCAGTGATGCCCGGCCGTTTCCATTTCAGGGAGGGTCCTGTGTAGCCGCTTCGTCAGTCTCGATCAGCCGGACGGTGACCATCAGCCCCAGCGGCCGCGGGTTGGTGGGGCCATCCTCCTCGGAAGTCAGCCGCACCATCTGTTGCGCCACATCCGCGAACCGTCGCACCTGGTAGAGCACATCCATGCCGTGGCCGGATGGCGCACCGGGGATCGCCTCGCTGCGGCGTGCGGCAGGATTCTTGCGTGCGGGCTGGAACCCGGGCAATTGCTCGACCAGCTCACCGGTGGAGGCCGAGAAGTCGCCGACCACCAGCGATGGATACCCGTCACCGGTAGCCGCGATCCAGGTGCGCAGGTCCGCTGCCTGGTGCTCGCGCGCGCTGGCGTCATCGTTTTCGGGCCGGATCCGTACCAGATAGACGTTCACCGTGTTCGATCCGCGCTGCAGGCGTTGCATGCCGGCGGCGCTGAACTGGTTGGCCCCATGCAGCAGGGTGATGCCATCTTCGACCACGCTGTCGCGACTGAGCAGCACATTGCCCTGGCGCAGCGGCTGGCTTGGCGGATCGGCGGTGATGAAGTCGCAGTTGTATTGCAGGCGGCTGGCCAGCCAGCAGGCGGGATTGGGGGCGTCAGGCGACTGCCGCACCTGCTGCACGGCGATCACATCCGGGTGCAGTTCCTGAAGCAGCGCGACAATCCGCTCGCGCTGTTCCGTCCACTGCACCGCCTCGGAAGGCAGGCGCAGAGTGGCCACTTTTAGCGCTGGCGCGGTCGGTTCGGCCGCGCCAGCGAAAGACAGAACAAGCAATCCGAGATAGCCCCAGCGCACCATTGCACAGATTCATTCGAGCGTATTTCATCCTAACGTGCACCGGCGTGGACGGGCTGTGCAGGCCTCAGAACGCGCTGACGTCGCTGCGCATCACCGGATAGAGCTGGTAACGCTCATCCCAGGCGCTGTGGCGGCGGTAGAAGAAGTCCAGTCGCGCGGCGGGATCGGCGGCGAACGCCGGCTCGTCGCGCAGACGGCGCTCGAACTCGCTGCGCAGTTCCGGATCGGCGTCGAGCATCTGCCGGGCGACCTGTTCGGCGACATAGTCCTCCATGTATTCCTTGCGCTCGAACTGGTTGTTGAACCAGCCCCATTGCAGCAGCGAGTCCGGCGCCTGCGGTTCGAGCAGCGTCATCGCCAGGCGGGCCCTGGGCTGGGCGATCGGCACGAACAGCGAGCCGGCCGGCACGGTGCGTTTTTCCTCCTGCCACTGTCCGCTAACCTGCAGCCGCTGGTGACCTTCCACCGGTTGTGCGGCCGGGGTCGATTTTCCGGCGCGGAAGGTCTGCAGCGGATGTTCCTTGCTGGAGGCGACCGTGCGGAAATCGATGCCGTGCTGGCGCAGCTTCGCGCCTACGGCCTCGGCATGGGCGGCCGGCACGATATAGCCGCCGCGTGGTGCGACCACCTGGACCGACGGGGAGATCGTGTCGCGCATCGGCACGCGCCAGACCTGCGGGGTGGTCTCGTCATAGCGCGTCATCAGCGCGCCGGACACCTCCGAGGGCGTGCGGGTATAGGCATAGCCGAGGAAATCGACGGGATGGGCCTCGGGGCCGGTGGCCCAGGCCAATGGCACCGCCGTGCCGGCCAGTGCGCTGCTGCGGCGGTCGGCGGCCAGGGCCTCGGCACGCCAGCCGGCGCCATGACGGGCGCTCTGTTCCAGCACCGAGACGATGGTGTTGCGGGTCAGCCCGACGCGGACCGGGTAGGTCTTCCACGAATGGGTCTCCACCAGCACGCCGATGCGGTTGCGCAGCTGGAAATAGCCATGGGAAAAGCGCGGCGTCGGCACGCCGTCCTCGAAGCCCGAGGCCGGATCGTCGTTGACCACGAACGAGGGGTAGTACGGCAGCGGCAGCGCGCCCTGCGCGGCCAGATCGGCGATCACCCCGTCGCGCAACGCACGGCCGGTAGAGCGCAACGGCGGATCGCCGGCGTGGACCGGCTCGACCTGGATGGAGATGTCGTGCTGGAACTGGGCGCCATTGGTGGCATGCAGGTCCACGTAGATGAGCGGGTCCCAGCGGTTGACCAGGGCCAGCATCGCCTGCATTTCCGGGGCGTCGGCTTTGACATAGTCGCGGTTGAGATTCAGGTTCTGCGCGGTGGTGCGCCAGCCCATTTCCTCCGGGCCGCGCTGGTTGGGCCGGTTCCAGGCACCGAAGCGCTCATGGCCATCGACATTGAATACCGGCACGAACAGCAGCACCGCCCTGTCCAGCGCGTGGTGGCCGGCCTCACCGTCGAGCAACTGGCGCAGGGCGAGGAAGCCGGCGTCCTTGCCATCGATTTCGCCGGCATGGATGCCGCCCTGGATCAGCACCACCGGCAGCTTGCGCGCGCTGGCGGTTTGCGGATCCAGCGCGCCGGCGGTCGAGGCGATCAGCACCTTCATCGGCCGTCCTTCGGGCGAGGTGCCGAAGTCCTCGCAGCGTACCTGCTGCGGATAGCGCTCTGCGAAGGCGGTGCACAGCGCCAGGACTTCGTCATAGCGGCCGGTGCGCTGGAAGCCGGACTGCTCGGCCAGCGTGCTCAACGGCGTCGCAGGGGCCGCCATTGCCGGCGAGGACAACAACAGGCAGGACAGCAGCAGGCGGGAGACAGTGGGCATGATGGAGCTTCAGGGCCGATGGAAGGGGCATGAAAGCATGCCGGGCGCGTAGGGTGTACCTGCCATCCGGCAGATGGCTTTGCGCCACCTCCGCTATGGACGCGCGGGTAACCGGTTGGGTTACGCTTGCAACCTTATGTATCGCAGGATCGCCCCTAGATGACGACCAGTACCGAGGCAGCAATGCCTGATTCCACGGCACGGATGCCCCGCCAGATCGGCTACATCATTGGCAACGAGGCGTGCGAGCGCTTCAGCTTTTACGGGATGCGCAACATCCTGGTGCAGTTCCTGATCACCTCGCTGCTGTTGCAGGAGATCACCTCCGAGGCGCGCGCAGGCGAGGCCAAGGACATCATGCACAGCTTCATGATCGGCGTGTATTTCTTCCCGCTGCTCGGTGGCTGGCTGGCCGACAAGTTCTTCGGCAAGTACCACACCATCCTGTGGTTCAGCCTGATCTACTGTGCCGGCCACGCCTGTCTGGCGCTGTTCGAGGACAGCCGGCAGGGCTTCTTCGTGGGGCTGGGCCTCATCGCGCTCGGCGCCGGTGGCATCAAGCCGCTGGTGGCCTCGTTCATGGGCGACCAGTTCAACCAGAGCAACAAGCATCTGGCCAAGATCGTCTTTGATGCCTTCTACTGGATCATCAATTTCGGCTCGCTGTTCGCCTCGCTGCTGATTCCGCTGGCGCTCAAGAACCTCGGCCCGCAGTGGGCGTTCGGTATCCCGGGCATCCTGATGTTCGTGGCGACCTTCGTGTTCTGGCTGGGCCGCAAGAAGTACGTGCTGGTGCCGCTGCCGCCGAAGGATCCGCATTCCTTCGGAAACGTGGTGCGCACTGCGCTGCTGGCGAAGGTGCCGGGCCATGGGCGCCCGGGGCTGGTCGTGGCGGTGCTGGGCGTGGTGCTGGCGGCGGCGTCGTTCGCGCTGGTGCCGAGTCTGGGCATCGTGATCTGCCTGTGTCTGGCGCTGGTGGCGGTGCTGGCCGGTATCGGCGGCGGCACCATGCTGCAGCTGGAGCGCGCCCGCGGCGTGCATCCGGAAATGGCGGTGGAGGGCGTGCGTTCGGTGCTCAAGGTGCTGGTGATCTTCGCCCTGACCACGCCGTTCTTCTCGCTGTTCGACCAGAAGGCCTCGACCTGGGTGCTGCAGGGCCAGCAGATGAGCATGCCCAGCTGGTTCACCGCCTCGCAGATGCAGGCGCTGAACCCGCTGCTGGTGATGATCCTGATCCCGTTCAACAACCTGGTGCTGTATCCGGCGCTGCGCCGCTTCGGCATCGAGCCGACCGCGCTGCGGCGGATGACCGCCGGTATCGCTTTCAGCGGCCTGGCGTGGATCGTGATCGGCGGTATCCAAGTGGTGATGGACGGCGGCAGCGCGATGTCGATCTTCTGGCAGATCCTGCCGTATGCGCTGCTGACCTTCGGCGAGGTACTGGTTTCGGCCACCGGCCTGGAATTCGCCTACAGCCAGGCGCCGGCCTCGATGAAGGGGGTGGTGATGAGCTTCTGGAACCTGACCACCACCATCGGCAACCTGTGGGTGTTGCTGTCCAACGCGGCGGTGCGCAATGCGGCGGTGACCGACCGCATCGCCACCACTGGGTTGAGCGAGACGGCGTTCCTGATGTTCTTCTTCGCCGGTTTCGCCTTCATCGCGGCGCTGGCCTTCGGCCTGTACGCGCGGCGTTACAGGATGGTCGACAACTACCGGGCGGCATGAGCATGCAAGGACCGATAACCCTGCTTCTGATCGCCATCACCGGCTTGGTGTCGTGGATGGCGTTTTCCAACCGCAAGCTGGCCGACCGGCTGATCCTGTGGCCGCCGGCCATCGACAGGCACAAACAGTACGACCGGCTGGTGACCTACGGCTTCATCCATGCCGATTTCGCCCATCTGATCTTCAACATGGTCACGCTGTTCTTCTTCGGCCGGATGATCGAAGGGCTGATGCTGCGGATCACCGGGCAATGGTGGGTGTATCTGGTGTTCTATCTGCTGGCGCTGGTGGTTTCCATCCTGCCCAGCTACCTGAAGAACCAGAAGAATCCGAATTACCTGAGCCTGGGGGCGTCCGGCGCGGTGTCGGCGGTGCTGTTCGCCTTCATCCTGGTCTCGCCGTGGTCGCTGATCTTCGTGTTCTTCATCCCCGCGCCGGCGATCCTCTATGCCGTGTTCTACGTCGGCTACAGCCTCTGGATGGACAGGAAGGGCGGTGACCGCATCAACCACAGCGCGCATCTGGCCGGCGCCGCGTTCGGGGTGCTGTTCATGCTGTGCATGGAGCCGCGGCTGCTGCAGGTGTTCCTGCAGGAACTGATGAACCCGCGCTTCGGCTGAGTAGCTCAAAACGTCGCCGCACCGGATGGCCGGGGGCGTAGGGAAACGAAAAGGCCGCCCTGGGGCGGCCTTTTCTGTTTGCCTTCTCGCCGGTGGAGTCGTCCTGGTCTGGGCGATTCCGGCGGCAGGAGCGCCTTGGGCGATCAGGCGTTATAGGTGGTGAGCAGGCGCGAATACACTTCGGTATCGATCCTGTCGAACTGCCAGCCTTCGGTTTCGCCGGCGACGGCCAGTTGGAACAGGCCTTCCAGCAGGGTGGCGTCGTGGTCGTTGGCCGGGATGGAACGGTCGAGGTCGTACATGGCGGGCATCTCCGGTTGAGTATGTCGTTTCCTGGAGAGCTGCAAACGCCATGCCAACTGTTGGAGGGCCGAAATGGCCCCCGTTGCCCCGCGTTTTGCGAAGATTGGGGCAGAAAGTGACGCGGTGCGCCCGCACCGCCCCGGCCTTTCACGTCACACCGGTGTTTTTACCGGGCAGAATGGGCCAGCCCTCAAGAGCCTCGCCCATGTCCGATCTCTCCCCGCGCCCGCAGGACGTTGTCCTGGATGCCGCCAACCACCGCTTCGAACTGCTCGTGGACGGCCACGTGGCGGTGCTGGAGTACCGGCTGGAGGAGGGCGGCATGGTCATCACCCATACCGGTGTGCCGGAGGCGATCGGTGGCCGCGGTATCGCCGGGACGCTGACCCGGGCGGCGTTGGATCACGCCCGTGCGCAGGGGTGGAAGGTGATCCCCGCCTGCACCTATGCAGCGGCTTTCATGCGGCGTCATGGAGAATATGCCGACCTGCGCGGATAATTCGCACAGCACGGAGCCCGGCCCCACGTCGCGGCATTTTTGAGGACAGAGAAACGATGAACAGGTTTGGACAGGGAACGTATGCCGCAGCGTTGATGCTGCTGGTACTTGCCGGATGCAAGAACGATGAGCCGGCCACCGCCACGCCCGACACGGCCGTCGCCGAGGTTGCCGATGCAGCTTCCCCGCAGGCGCCTGCCCCGGTGGAGATGCGCGATGTCATCGAGAACACCCCCAGCCATGTCATCGGAATCAGCTACCCGCCGGCCGCGGCCAAGTACCCGGGGCTGGCGGCAGCGCTGGTGGAGTATGCCGAGCATACCCGTGCCGAGCTGCTGAAGGCAGTGGGCGCGCTGGGCAACGACAAGCCGACGGCGCCGTACGAACTGTCGCTGGCCTTCGACATGCTGGTCGATACACCGGCGGTGGTGGCCGTGTCGGCCGAGGGCAGCAGCTATACCGGTGGCGCCCATGGCCAGCCGCTGGTCGCGCGCTTCGTGTGGCTGCCGGAAAAGCAGCAGGCCCTTGCCGCCGAGCAGCTGATCACCGGCGCCAAAGGGTGGCAGGCGATCAGCGAGTACAGTCGGGAAAAGCTGCTGGAGCAGGCCATGGCCCGCGTGCCGGGCGAGGATCTGGACCCGGACGAGCAACAGCGGCAGATCCGTGTCCTTTCCAAGATGATCGATGACGGCACCGGCGCTGAGGCGGTCAATTTCAGCCAGTTCCAGCCGGTGCTCGATGGCGCCGGCAAGATCGGCGCCCTGCGTTTCGTGTTTCCCCCGTATCAGGTAGGACCGTATTCGGACGGTACCCAGAGCGTGGATGTGCCGGCGGCGGTGTTGCTGCCACACGTGGCGGCCGAGTACCGGGGGCTTTTCGCACAGCCGTAAAACCGTGGAGTGCCAGCGATGGATGCAGGGCTGCAACGACGTGTCGAGGCATTGCTGCAGGAGGCGGACGTTATTCCCGGCGGGGATCGGCCGCAGGACATCGATATCCTTGACCCGCGCTTCCACGCGCGGGTGCTGGCCGATGGCTCGCTGGGGCTGGGCGAGAGCTACATGGACGGCTGGTGGGAAGCCCATTCGCTCGATGGCTTCCTGACCCATCTGCTGGACGCGCGTCTGGACGAGCGCGTCCACGGCAGCGGGGAGGTCTGGGACGCACTCAAAGCCAAGCTGTTCAACCTGCAGGTCGGGCAGGGCAGTTACGAAGTGGGCAAGCGCCACTATGACCTGGGCAATGACCTGTACCGGGCCATGCTCGGCAAGCGCCTGGTCTACAGCTGCGGCTACTGGCGCAATGTCGCCAGTCTGGACCAGGCGCAGGAAGCCAAGCTGGACCTGATCTGCCGCAAGCTCGGGCTGCGCCCGGGGATGCGCGTGCTGGATATCGGGTGTGGCTGGGGCGAGGCGCTCAAGTACGCGGCCGAGCGTTATGGCGTGGAGGGGGTGGGCATCACCATCTCGCAGGAGCAGGCCACCTTCGCGCGCGAGCTTTGCGCCGGGCTGCCGGTGGAGATCCGCCTGCAGGACTATCGCGCGCTGGACGAGCGCTTCGACGCGATCCTGTCGGTGGGCATGTTCGAGCACGTCGGCGTCAAGAACTACCGAGGCTATTTCGAAACGGTCCGGCGCTGCCTCGGCGATCAGGGGCTGTTCCTGCTGCACAGCATCGGTACCAACGTCAGTCGCGAGCGCACCGACCGCTGGATCGGCAAATACATCTTCCCCAATTCGATGCTGCCCTCGGCCGCACAGATCAGCACGGCCATGGAGGGGCTGTTCGTGCTGGAGGACTGGCACAATTTCGGTATCGATTACGACCGCACCCTGCAGGCGTGGCGCGACAACGTGGAAGCGGCATGGGTGCAGCTCGATCCCCGTTATGACGAGCGGTTCCGGCGCATGTGGCGCTTCTATCTGGCCGCCTCGATGGCGACCTTCCGCACCCGCCACTCACAGTTGTGGCAGCTGGTGCTGTCGCCGCGCGGTGTGCCCGGCGGCTATGTCGCGCCACGCTGACTGCCGCAGGTGGTCAGCAAATGAAAACGCCCGGCATGGCCGGGCGTTTTCATTGCAACAATCGCTGCCGCTTAGTTGGTCGCGGTGCCCGAGCTCAGGCCACGCTTTTCCAGCAGGGGTTCGATCTGCGGCTCATGGCCGGCGAAGTTGCGGAACAGTTCCATCGCATCGACGCTGCCGCCCTTGGACAGCAGGGTCTGGCGGAAACGGTCACCGTTGGCGCGGGTCAGGCCGCCATTCTCGCGGAACCACTTCTGGGTGTTGGCATCCAGCACTTCGGACCAGATGTAGGCGTAGTAGCCGGCCGAATAGCCGCCCATGATGTGGCTGAAGTAGGTGGTGCGGTAGCGCGGCGAGACCGGTGCGTAGTAGATGCCGTCCTTCTCCAGTGCGGCGCGTTCGAAAGCGAGCACATCCTTCGGTGCCGGCACGTCACCCACGCCGATCTGGTGCCAGCTCTGGTCCAGCATCGCCGCGCCCAGGTATTCGGTGGTGGCGAAGCCCTGGTTGAACTTGGCCGCGGCGATCACCTTGTCCAGCAACGCCTGCGGCATGGCTGCGCCGGTTTCATGGTGCTTGGCGTAGTTGGCCAGGATGGTCGGCTCGTCGGACCACATCTCGTTGACCTGCGAGGGGAACTCGACAAAGTCACGCGGCACCGCGGTGCCGGCGAAGTACGGGTACTTCACATTGGAGAACATGCCATGCAGGGCATGGCCGAACTCGTGGAAAGTGGTGGTCACTTCGTCCCAGGTCAGCAGGGTCGGCTTGCCCGCCGGCGGCTTGGGGATGTTGAGGTGGTTGGCCACCACCGGCAGATCACCACTCAGGCCCGACTGCGAGACGTAGGCGTTCATCCAGGCGCCGCCCCGCTTGGACTGGCGCGCATACGGGTCGAAGATGAAGATCGCCAGCTGGCTGCCGTCTTCGTTGAACACGTCATACACGGTCACATCCGGGTGGTAGACCGGCAGGTCGGTGCGCTGCTTGAAGCTCAGTCCGAACTCCTTGCCGGCGGCGAAGAACACGCCGTCCTCCAGCACCTTGGTCATTTCGAAGTACGGCTTGAGCTGCGATTCGTCGAAGTTGTACTTGGCCTGGCGCACCTTCTCGCTGTAGAACGCCCAGTCCCACGGCTGCAGTTCGAAGGTCGGCTTGCCGGCGGCCTTCTGCTCGGCGTCGATCATCGCCTGCAGGTCGGCGGCTTCGCGCTTGGCGTTGGCCACGGCGGCCGGGGCCAGCTGGCCCAGCATCGCGTTGACCGCTTCCGGGGTCTTGGCGGTCTGGTTGCCCAGCGAGTACGCGGCAAAGTTCGGGAAGCCCATCAGCGCGGCCTTCTCGGCGCGCAGGGTCATGATGCGCGAGACCAGCGCGGTGTTGTCGTACTCGCCGCCGCGGCTGCCGCGCGAGATCGAGGTTTCATAGATCTTCTGGCGCAGTTCGCGGTTGGTCAGGTTGGTCAGCGACGGCTGGCCGGTGGTGTTGAGCAGGGCGATGACGTACTTGCCCTCCAGCTTGCGGGCCTTGGCGGCTTCGGCGGCGGCGGCGATCTGCTCGGCCGACAGGCCGTCGAGCTGCTTGACGTCGTCAACCACGATGAACGAGGCGTTGACCTCGGCCAGCACGTTCTGGCTGAACTTGGTGCCCAGATTGGCCAGCTCGGCGTTCATGGCCTTGAGCTTGGCCTTGTCGGCCTCGGACAGCTTGGCGCCGGCGCGGACGAAGTTGTCATGGTATTTCTCGACCAGACGCACGCCTTCGGCATCCAGGCCCAGCTTGGCGCGGTTGTTGTAGAGGGTCTCGATACGCGAGAACAGCTTGCCATTGAGGTTGATGGCATCGCTGTGCGCGGCGAACCTGGCCGAGTAGTCGGCCTGCAGCTTCTTGCGGGTGTCGTTGGTGTCGGCGCCGATCAGCGAGAAGAAGACGGTAGTGGCGCGGTCGAGGATGGCGCCGCTGTTCTCCAGCGCGATCAGGGTGTTTTCAAAGGTCGGAGCGGCCTTGTTGTTGGCGATCGCATCCACTTCCTTGAGCTGCGCGGCCATGCCGGCGTCGAAGGCGGGGGCGAAATCGCTGTCCTTGATCTTGTCGAACTGCGGGTAGTGCAGCGGCAGCGGGCTCTCGGCGAAGAACGGATTGGCCTGTTCGGCCGACTGGCTGGTCGCGGCGGCAGCGCTGACGCTGTAGGCCGGCAGGGCCAGTCCCAGGGTCGCGGCAAGGGCGAGGGCAAGGCGGGTGGTCAAGGTGATGCTCCGGGAAAATACGAAACCCCGAGGGTAACCCGAGGGGGAGATCGGGGGGAGGTGTCAAAGGGCATGGGGCTGGAAAAGGCCAGATTCGGCGCAGTTCGCCGCTGTCGGGCGTAGGCTTGTCCTCCAGACGCAGGAGTTGTCATGCCCAGTGCTTTTGATTTCCAGACCACCACGCTGGCCGGTGAGCCGTTGGATCTGTCCCGCTTCCGCGGCAAGGTTCTGCTGGTGGTGAATGTGGCCTCGCAATGCGGCTTCACCCCGCAATACGCCGGGCTGGAGCAGCTCTGGCGCCAGTACCGCGAGCACGGATTGGTGGTGCTCGGGTTTCCCTGCGACCAGTTCGGCCACCAGGAGCCGGGCGATGCGGCGCAGATCCAGCGCTTTTGCAGCCTCGATTACGGTGTCAGCTTTCCCCTGTCGGCCAAGGTCAAGGTCAATGGTGCCCAGGCGCATCCGCTGTGGCGCTGGCTGCAGCGGGAAAAACGCGGTGCGCTGGGGATTGCCGCGATCAAGTGGAACTTCAGCAAATTCCTGATCGGCCGGGACGGACAGGTGCGGGCGCGCTATGCGCCCACGGTCCGTCCGGAATCGATCGAAGCCGATATCCGGGCGGCATTGGCCGGCTGAGGGTGCCGCCACAGCGGCGGCTGCTCTTGAGCCCGTCCAGTCCCCTCTGCGTGGCTTTGCCGGTCTTGCGCTTGCTCCCCACCGGACCAGGAAAGCATAGGACGGGCAACGCGCCAGGGATCGCGGGGCAACGCAGAAAAGGGGATAGGCCCCCCGACCGCGAGCCGTGTCGCCCCTTCGGAGCGCTGGAAAACCCCCTTGCCCCGCAAGCAGGCCGCGTCGGCAGACGCTCGGCAGCGACAAGTTGCTTGGCCGGGGAGCGTGTGAATGCCTTGCCCGCGTTTCCGCAGCGGGCATCTGCCAGGACCGCTTTGCGGTGTGCCGCGATGGCGGCATCCGGCGATTCACGCATCGCCGCCACGACTCTTTTCCGGAATGCTTCCCCAAGACAGGCTCCTGCCTGGCCTGCTCGATTAGCAGCGCCACCCACTGCTGTCCGATGAAGCGGATATGGCAACTGCTCGATCCCATGACCACCCATCCCTGAAAAAAGGCCGGATCGTGATGACCCGGCCTATTCACCATAAAAGCTGCTGGCGTATCCGTTACGCCATGACGGCGCGCTATTTCTCGACGAACGCGCGCTCGAACACGTAGTGGCCCAGCTGACCGATGCGCGGCGACACCTGGAAGCCACGGACATCGAGCACGCTGCGCAGGTCGGCCAGCATCTGCGGGCTGCCGCAGATCATGAAGCGGTCGTTGGCCGGGTCCATCGGCGGCAGGCCCAGCGTCTCCTGCATTTGGCCGCTTTCCATCAGCGCGGTCAGGCGGCCATGGTTGCGGAACGGTTCGCGGGTCACCGCCGGGTAGTACAGCAGCTTGTCACGGACGATATCGCCCAGGATCTCGTCTTCGAAGATGCCTTTCTCGAAGTACTCGCGGTAGGCCAGATCCTGCTCGAAGCGCACGCCGTGGGTGAGGATCACCTTGTCGAAGCGCTCGTAGGTTTCCGGGTCCTTGATGATGCTCAGCCATGGCGCCAGACCGGTGCCGGTGCCCAGCAGGTACAGGTGCTTGCCCGGGTGCAGATCGCTGATCAGCAGGGTGCCGGTGGGCTTCTTGCCGACCAGTACCTTGTCGCCGGGCTTGAGGTGCTGCAGGCGCGAGGTCAGCGGGCCGTCCTGGACCTTGATGCTGAAGAAATGCAGCTGCTCCTCCCAGTTGGCGCTGGCGATGGAATAGGCGCGCATCAGCGGGCGGCCGCCTTCGTTTTCCAGGCCGATCATCACGAACTGGCCGTTCTCGAAGCGGAAACCGGCATCGCGGGTGGTGGAGAAGCTGAAATAGGCGTCCGTCCAGTGACGGACTTCAAGCACCGTTTCGGTGCCAAAAGCGGAAGACATACCGTTTCTTTATCTTGGATCGGAGTTAGCCGGCCCATTCTAGCAAAATGAGAGCGCCTCTCATTAACCGTGACTGCGCGGGCCTCAGCGGTAGCCGGCGGCCTGCAGCTCGAACAGTTCGGCGTAGCGGCCGCCTTCGGCCATCAGCTGCGCGTGGGTGCCGCTGGCCTCGATCCGGCCATCGGCCAGTACCAGGATGCGGTCGGCCATGCGCACGCTGGAAAAGCGGTGGGAGATCAGCACCGCGGTGCGGTTGTCCGACAGCTCCTTGAAGCGCTGGAACACCTCGAACTCGGCCCGCGCATCCAGTGCCGCGGTCGGCTCGTCGAGGATCATCACCTGTGCATCGCGCATGTAGGCGCGGGCGATGGCGATCTTCTGCCACTGGCCGCCGGACAGGTCCACGCCGGTCTTGAAACGGCGTCCGATCAGCTGCGCGTAGCCTGCGGGCAGACGTTCGATGACTTCGTCGGCCAGCGCCCGGTGTGCGGCATCGCGGATCCGCGACTGGTCATCCATCGCCTCGACCAGGCCGACGCCGATGTTCTCGCCGGCACTGAGGTGGTAGCGCACGAAGTCCTGGAAGATCACCCCCATGTTGGCGCGCAGGTCGTCCAGGTCGTAATCGCGCAGGTCGCGGCCGTCGAGCAGGATGCGCCCCTCGTCCGGGTCGTACAGCCGCGCCAGCAGCTTGACCAGGGTGGTTTTGCCGGCGCCGTTCTCGCCCACCAGCGCGATCACTTCGCCGGCGCGCAGATGGAAATCCAGATGCCGCACCGCCCAGCGCTCGGCGTCGGGATAGCGGAAGCCCACGTTCTCGAACACGAAGCCCTCGCGGATCGGGCGCGGTACCGCTATCGCATCCGGACAGGAACGGATCTCCGGCTCGATGGCGAAGAACGAGAACAGGTCATCCAGATACATGGCCTGGCTGGCCACCTGCGAGAAACCGATCAGCAAGCCTTCCAGCAGCTGCCGCAGACGCTGGAAGCTGCCGGCCAGAAAGGTGAGATCGCCAATGGAAAAATCACCGCGCACCGTGCGCCAGGCGATGTAGCCGTAGGCGGCGTAGTAGCCCAGCGTGCCCAGCGCCGCCAGCAGTGTGCCCCAGATCGCGCGTCTGCGTGCCAGCCGCCGGTTGGCCAGATAGAACTTGTTGGCCAGCGTGCGATAGCGCTCGATCAGGAAGCGGTGCAGGTTGAAGATCTTCACCTCCTTGGCCGTGTCCACGCTGGCACCGGTCTGGCGCAGGTACTCCAGCTGGCGGCGTTCCGGCGTCCACTGGAAGTTCAGCGAATAGCCCATCGCATTGAAGTGCGATTCGCCGATGAACGCCGGTATCAGCGCCACCGCCAGCAGTGCGATCAGCCACGGCGCGTAGACCACCAGACCGACCGCCAGGCTGGTCACGGTGATGGCGTCCTGCAGCTGGCCGAACAGCTGGCTCATCAGGTTCATCCGGCCCATGGTCTGGCGCCGCGCACGGTCGAGCTTGTCCTGCACGTCGGGGTCTTCGAAATCCTCCAGGTCGAGTTCGGCGGCATGCTCCATCAGGCGGATGCTGCTGGCGTTGGTGAACAGTTCCGAGAGCAGGCCGTCGGCATAGCCCACCAGCCGGCCGAGCAGGTCCGAGCCGATCGCCAGCACCAGTTCGATGCCCAGCAATACCAGCAGGTGGCCCAGCAAACCGCTCGCCAGCGCCTGGTCCAGCGGCGGGAACGTGCCCGGCAGACCGGCCAGCCTTACCGCCTCATCGATGATCAGTTTGCCGACATAGAGCATCGATACCGGCACCAGCGAGCGCACCAGCCGCAGCCCCAGGCTGGCCAGGGTCAGGCGCGGGCTGGTCTGCCAGATCATCCGCAGGAACGGCGGCAGGTTGCGCATGGCGCGGAACCGCTCGCGCAGTTTCAACGGGGCGGCGGTAGGTGTCGGGGGCGGCATGGGCGGCGTAGGGCGGCGGGATGACTCCGGGGTAGCTCATTGTGCCGGGCGCGATCGGGTACGCGGAGCCCGGCGCGCGGCTCAGCGCTCCGGATCCATATCCTGTTCCTGCTCAAGCCCGGCGAGCCTGCCGATCTCCTGCCCGTCCGGGTTGTCGCGCACGGCCTGGCCGGGTGCGCCGAAGGAGTGCTCGCCGGAGTCCACATGCAAGGTGCTGCGGACCTCGCGCACGCCGTCAATCGCGCCGACCAGCTGTTCCACCTCGTGTCTGGTCTGGTGGTCGGGGACATCGCCGCGGAGGGCGACGCACCCGTCCTGGACCTGGACCAGCACCTGTGAGGCACGGCCATGCTGGCCGAGGCTGCGGACGACATCATCACCAATCAGGGTGTCGGAGCGGGGAGCGGACATGAGCGGCTTCCTGTTGCGAGGGGGCTCCACCATGGCCCCGCATCCGTGAGCGTGCCGTGTCGTGACCGCGTTACCGGCGTGGACCTTCCGGGGGCGGCGGATCGGAGGATTGCAGGGCTACCGGCAGGTGCCAGCCAAAATGCATGGCCATCATCCGCAGGCCGAAGCACAGGCCGGCACCGGCCAGGGCGCACGGCAACGGGGCCAGTTCCAGCCAGTAGCCGAGGGCGACCACCGCCGCGCCGGCGAGCGCGGCCACCGCATACAGCTCGGCCTGCAACACCAGCGGCACCTGGGCCAGCAGCACGTCACGTGCGATGCCGCCACCGATGCCGGTGAGCATGCCCAGCGCTGCGGCCATTGGGGGATCGATGCCATACGACAACGCCTTCTGCGTGCCCGCCACGGCGAACAGGGCCAGTCCCATCGCATCGAACATCCGCACCGGGAACTGCAGGCGTTCGATCATCGGTGCCCAGAAGAAGGTGACGGTGCCGGCGGCCAGGGTGATGGCCGGGTAGCGCCAGTCGCTGATGGCCGCCACCGGGGTGGCGCCGATCAGCAGGTCGCGGGTGATGCCGCCGGCCAGTGCGGCGGCAAAGGACAGCACCAGCACGCCGAAGATATCCAGGCGGCGGCGTACGCCCATCGTCGCCCCGGACAGGGCGAAGACGAAGGTGCCGATGAGGTCGAGGATCAGGACGAGCGTGTTCATGCGGCTATTGTGGGCGCTGCCCGTGGCCGCGGCCATCAATCTGGTCCGCCGGCGGAACTACGGGTCCGTCCGCCGGCGTGCGGCAATGCCGGACGCCGGCCGGCCCCAAGCCGTTGCGGAGGGGGCGATCCCGCCACATCCCTCCTTGCCGGCAGGACGCCCGCAGGGCACGGGCCGGCGGCAGGGCGTAAAATGTGCGGCTGGAACCCCCCGCCAGCCCCAAGCAAGCGAGCACGCCGTGACATCGATCAAGCAGGAAGATTTCATCCAGTCCGTCGCCGACGCACTGCAGTACATTTCGTACTACCACCCGGTCGACTACATCAAGAACCTCGCCGCCGCCTATGAGCGCGAGGAGTCGCCGGCGGCCAAAGAGGCCATCGCGCAGATCCTGATCAACTCGCGCATGTGCGCCGAGGGCCACCGCCCGATCTGCCAGGACACCGGCATCGTCACCGTGTTCCTGGAAATCGGTATGAACGTGCGCTGGGACGACGCCACCATGGGCGTGGAGGACATGGCCAACGAGGGCATCCGCCGCGCCTACGCCTACCCGGACAACAAGCTGCGCGCCTCGGTGCTGGCCGACCCGGCCGGCAAGCGCACCAATACCCGTGACAACACCCCGGGTGTGGTCAACATCAAGGTCGTGCCAGGTGACAAGGTCGAGGTGATCGTCGCCGCCAAGGGCGGTGGTTCGGAGGCCAAGAGCAAGTTCGCCATGCTCAACCCGTCCGACTCGATCGTGGACTGGGTGCTCAAGACCGTGCCGACCATGGGCGCCGGCTGGTGCCCGCCGGGCATGCTCGGCATCGGTATCGGTGGTACCGCCGAGAAGGCGATGCTGCTGGCAAAGGAGGCGCTGATGGAGCCGATCGACATCACCGATCTGCAGGCCCGTGGGCCCTCCAACCGTGCCGAAGAGCTGCGTCTGGAACTGTACGAGAAGGTCAACGCGCTGGGCATTGGCGCGCAGGGCCTGGGCGGCCTGACCACGGTGCTGGACATCAAGGTCAAGGACTTCCCGACCCACGCGGCCAACCTGCCGGTGGCGATGATCCCCAACTGTGCCGCCACCCGCCACGCCCACTTCACCCTGGACGGCAGCGGCCCGGTGATGCTGGACCCGCCGTCGCTGGAAGACTGGCCGCAGATCACCTACGACGCCTCCAAGGGCACCCGCGTGGACCTGGACAGCATCACGCCGGAAGAAGTGGCCAGCTGGAAGCCGGGCCAGACCCTGCTGCTCAACGGCAAGCTGCTGACCGGCCGTGACGCCGCGCACAAGCGCATGGTCGACATGCTCAACAAGGGCGAGCCGCTGCCGGTGGACCTGAAGGGCCGCTTCATCTACTACGTCGGCCCGGTCGATCCGGTGCGTGACGAAGTGGTGGGCCCGGCCGGCCCCACCACCGCCACCCGCATGGACAAGTTCACCCGCCAGATCCTGGAACAGACCGGCCTGCTGGGCATGGTCGGCAAGGCCGAGCGTGGCCCGGCGGCGATCGATGCCATCCGTGACAACAAGTCGGCCTACCTGATGGCGGTCGGTGGCTCGGCCTACCTGGTGTCCAAGGCGATCAAGGCCTCCAAGGTAGTCGGTTTTGCCGACCTGGGCATGGAAGCGATCTACGAGTTCACCGTGCAGGACATGCCGGTGACCGTGGCGGTGGACTCCACCGGCGAGTCGGTGCACAAGACCGGCCCGCGCGAATGGCAGGCCCGCATCGGCAAGATTCCGGTGGTGGTCGAGTAGACCGCCGGCGTTGCTGACGAGACCGAAACGGCCCGGGTTCTGCCCGGGCCGTTTTGTTTTCCGGCGAAGGCTTCAAGTTGCACCGGCGGCCCGTCTCCGGCGCCGGAGACGTCGCTAGAATGCGGTTCCGCCTGCCAGAGAGAACGCCATGTCTGTCGTGCTGTATGGATCGCAAAGCAGTGCCTCGCTGGTGGTGCACTGGCTGCTGATCGAGCTGGGCATCGATCACGCGTTGCGCCAGCTGGACTTCGAGCGTGGCGAGCAGAAGTCGCCGGCGTACCTGGCGATCAATCCGGCCGGGCGCGTGCCGGCGTTGCTGCTCGACGGGCAGGTGCTGACCGAGTCGGCGGCCATCGTGATGCATCTGGCCGATCTGCATCCGCAGGCCGGGCTGGCACCGGCACCGGGAACCCCGGCGCGCGGCGATTACTACCGCTGGATGTGCTTCTGCGTGTACACCCTGATGCCGGCGTATCGCAGCTGGTTCTACCCGCACGAACCGGCCGGCGAAAACCACAGCGAGGCGGTCCGGGAACGGGCACGCGTGCAGCTGGAGGCGGCATGGCAGCAGGTCGCCGACCAGCTCACCCTCGCCGGTCCGTACCTGCTCGGTGAGCGGCTCAGCGCCGTGGATTTCATGCTGACCATGCTGATGCGCTGGAGCCGCAACCTGCCGCGTCCGAGTGACCGCTGGCCGGAGCTGGCCGCGCATGCCGCGCGCATGAAAGCCCGGCCGGCGTTTGCCGAGGTCTACCGGCGCGAGGGCATCAGCGACTGGCGCTGAGCCGGGGCGCTTGGCGGCAGCTTTCAGTCCACGTGGTCCTGGTACCTGCGCCCGCCCTGGAACGGCATCAGGTGCTGGCTGACGATGCCCTTGGGCACGGTTTCCAGCTTCATCACGCCGTATTCCTCCGGCCACTGCGCCTGGTCGCGCGGCAGTTTGAAAGTGCCCATCAGCATGTCCACCAGCGGCAGATGGATGGCGTAGTTCACATCCACATAGTCCTGCTGCCGGGCGTGGTGCCAGTGGTGGTAGCGCGGCAGTACCAGCAGGTATTCCAGCCAGCCGAAACGGATGCCGAGGTTGGCGTGCGCCAGCACTGCCTGCAGCCCGACCAGGATCACGTAGGCGTTCACCGCCGGCGTGGAGAAGCCCAGGATCAGCAGCGGCAGCAGCACCGCGCTGCGGGTCAGCACGATCTCGACGAAATGGATGCGCGAGCCGGCCAGCCAGTCCATGTGCCGGCTGGAATGGTGCACCGCGTGGAAACGCCACAGCCAGGGAATGTTGTGATAGGCCCGATGCAGCAGCGCCTGCGCCATGTCGGCCACGAACACGGCGATCAGGAACTGCGCCCACACCGGCAGCGACTGGATCAGGTTCTTCAGCGCCGGGAAGGCGGCCAGTGCGGCAACCGTGGAGGTCGAGGCGGTGACCAGGATCAGGATGAACTGCACCAGCACGTGGCTCATGAAGAAGTAGGCCACGTCGGTGCGCCAGCCCGGCCGCAGCGGCGACAGGGCGCGCTTGCCCAGATAACGTTCCAGCGGCACGAACACCAGCGCCGAGAAGAACAGCGACAGCACGAACCAGTCCAGGCCGAGCGAGTAGGGCGTCTGGCCGATCGCGTCGAACTGCACATTGGTGCCGCCCAGCAGCACGGCCAGCGTGGCACTGCCCACGCCGAGGGTGGCGATGCGCTTGTTGCGGTCGCGCAGGATCGCCATCGTGCCGAGGATGAACGCGGCCGCCAGCCCGACCAGCAGCAGGTGGCGCGCGAACTGCTCGTTGTAGACCGCGCGGAACTCGCGGCTGGTCAGCAGTTCGGGAAAGTGGAAGCAGGCCACCGCCAGCAGACTCAACAGGCCCAGCAGGGCCGAGGTGTAGGCGAAGAACGAACGGTACTTGCGGGGCATGCGCTGACTTCCTGTCGGTGTGGCGGGATTTTGCCTGCAGGATCGGCGCAGGGAAAGTGGAGCGGTGGCCAGACGGTGTGCCGTGGCAGTTGGAGCGTTGGCCGCGCTTCACGCCGATAGCGCGGTCGCCGGGGTAGGTTCTCCTGCAGCCCGCGCGTTGGTCGCGGCCGGCAGGTCCGCAACGATCATTGGGGAGGCCATGTATGAGTGTCCTGGGTGTTCCGGCGAGTGCGCAGGATCATGTGGCCGGCAACCTTGCCGCTCCGGTCGTGCTGGTGGAATACGGCGATTACCAATGCGCGGCGTGCGGCGAAGCGTTTTCGCTCGTCAAACGTCTGCAACAGCGTTTCGGCAGCTCGCTGTGCGTGGTTTTCAGACACTTCCCGTTGCAGCTGTCGCATCCGCAGGCCTGGGCAGCGGCGGTAACGGCCGAATATGCAGGCACATACGGGCGCTTCTGGCAGGCGCATGACGCGCTGTACAGCGCCCAGCCGCAGCTGGGTGAGGAGTTCTACCGGCAGCTGACCCGGGAGCTGGGACTGTCCGAAGAGGGGCTGGTGGCGGCGCAGGAGGATCCGGCCTACCGACAGCGTATCCAAGCCGATATAGACAGCGGCATGCGCAGTGGTGTCACCGGCACGCCGTCATTCTTCATCAACGATCGCGCGTTTCTGCCACGACAGCATCTTGAGGAGTTGTACGAGGCGATCCTCGCCGTGGGTGGCAAGACGTTGTAGCGGGCCGGGGGCGGGAACGCCAAGGTCCGTCGCCCCGTGGGGCTCAGAGCAGGGCGTTCACGGTTTCCGGTGGGCGGCACAGTGCGGTGCCTTTGGCCGTGCGCACGATCGGGCGGTTGATCAGCGCCGGGTGCGCGACCATGGCGTTGATCAGCGCTGTCTCGTCGTCCAGCTGCGCGGCCAGCCCCAGTTCGCTGTAGGCGGCCTCCTTGCTGCGCAGCAGGTCGCGGGCGGGCATGCCCATTTCGGCCAGCAGGGTCCGCAGCTCGGTCGCAGACGGTGGCGTATCCAGGTAGTGGATGACCTCCACCTGCACACCGGCCTCCTGCAGCAGCGCGAGCGCGCCACGTGAATTGGAACAGCGGTTGTTGTGCCAGATTGTCGCTTTCATTGCCTCAGAACCACTCCAGTAGCGAGACACCGACGCCGACATAGGTCGCGCGGTGGTTGTAGTCGATCATACTTTCGCCGTAACCGTCGAACACCTGCACATGACCACGCAGCAGGTTGTTGATCGGGAAGCCGTAGTCCAGCTGCAGCGAGCCGTGCGCGCGGTCGCCGCTGCGCAGCGAGTGGCGGCCGGTCAGGGCCACTTCATGGCCGTTGCGGTTGTAGATGACGCTGGCATCGCCACGGCCCATGTAATCGTCGATATCCGGGTTGTTGTCGTCCTTGCGCCCTTCCGGAATGCGGTACCACGGGCGCAGCATCACTGCCCAGTTCTCGCGGTCCAGACCGACATTGAGGATCACCCGGTTCCAGCTGCGCGAGAGCGGGTCGCTGCGGCCGTTGGACTGGTGGTTGAAGCTGACTGCGCTCATGCGGCCGTTCCAGCCGAACAGCGAATAGCCGTTGCGGAAGGCCAGCATCACTTCCGGCTCGTAGTTGGTTTCACGGAACGGGCGCGAGATTTCGCTGTTGTAGGCCTGCCAGCGCGAGCTCTGGGTGTAGCCGACCCAGAGGTCGCCGTTGTCGCCGAACAGGTTCTCGGCCACCTTGGTCTTGAAGCTGAGCTGGAACTTCAGCTCGGTGCTTTCCAGCTCCTCGGCCTGGGTCACCGAATTGGCCGGGTTGGGCGAGCGCGGCATCACGTTGGGCTTGCTGGTCCAGAATGCCGGCAACAGGTACACCGGCTTGTAGGCACGCAGCTGGAAACGGCCCAACTTCGAATCCCTGGCCAGTTCCCAGCGGCTGTCCCACAGCGAACCGCGCCCGGCGTTGGCCGCGGCAGCGGCCAGGTCGTCATGTGCGAACAGCTCGTTGCGTCGCGGCAGCGGCTCGTCCAGGGCCTTGGCGGTGGCTTTGGCTTCCTTGCGTGCCTGCTGTGCGGCAACGGCGGCGGCATCGGCGGCGCGGGTATCGGCCGGCGAGCGTCCCAGTGCCTTGTCGTAGCAGGCCAGCCGGCTGGCATCGGAGTCCAGCGCGAAACAGGCCTGTGGCGATGCCGGATCGGTGATCGATTCCTGTCCCAGCGCGTAGGCGCTGGGTCCGCTCAGAGCGAGCAGGATGGCGAGATGAAGCGGGAGGCTGCGCATGGGCATGATCCGGTCGCGGAAAGTTGAAGCCTGCTTCGGATGCGGGCCATGGAAGGATGTCCGCTGCGGAGCAAGTGGTCAGGTCAGGCGGGATTGTCGGTGATTGTCTCGTGCAGGGGGAGTCATGAGACACCGGCGGCCCGCTCAGAAGAACCACGCCACGGCGAAAACGCCGAGCATGGCTACCGCCAGGCCAAGTTTCAGCGCGACCCCGAGCACGATGCCCAGCCACGTGCCGAGTCCGACCTTGGTGGCCTGGCCGAGCTTGCGCCCGTTGATGTATTCGCCGGCCAGCGCACCGGCGAACGGTCCAACGAACAGGCCGATCGGCATGAAAAACAGGCCGGCCACGGTACCTATCGCCGATCCGACCAGGGCCAGCTTGCTGGCTCCGACCCGCTGTGCGCCGATCACCGTGGAAAGCACGTCGATCACCACCGAAATCGCGGTCAGGACGCCCAGCAACAGCAAGGGGAGCCAGCCGACCCGGTCAAACCCGTCGGTCCACGCCGCAACCAGCAGCCCGGCGAACACCAGGGGCACCCCGGGAAGCGCGGGGAGAATGACGCCTGCGATCCCGGTCACAACCAGCAGTCCGGCCAATACGTACAAGATGAATGAATAGTCCATAGGGGTCCCACTGATGGGTCAAAAGGGGGTTGACAGAGTGGCTTTTACCCGATTGCAATTTCATTTTTCCCGGGTTAAGTTGCAGCCGCTGAGCTTGGCAAGGTCACCGTGGTAATCCCCCCGCAAAACCAGCGCAGTGAGAAGTAGAAGTTTTCGAAGGAAAATTTCTACCATGAAGAAGTCCCGATTCACCGACAGC